>JAJZFO010000113.1 GCA_021805305.1 Actinomycetes bacterium
AGACGTACTACATCCCCTCGGGCTCCATGGAGCCCACCTTGATGGTGGGGGACCGCATCATCGTCGACAAGCTCGCCGTCGATTGGGGGACCATTCACCGCGGCGACATCCTGGTCTTCAAGGCGCCGCCCACCGAGAACTGCGGGGGGACCCCCGTGGTAGACCTCGTCAAGCGCGTCATCGGGATCCCCGGGGACCGGCTGTACTCCATCGGCAACACCATCTACGTCAACGGACAGGTGCTGCACGAGAATTGGCCCCACAGCGAACCCCTCGGCAACGCCATCGCGACGGCCAACAATCCGGTGGTGGTGGCCCCGAACAACTACTTCATGATGGGCGACAATCACGCCGATTCCTGCGACAGCCGCATGTGGGGGACCATCACCCGCTCCGACGTGATCGGCAAGGCGTTCCTGCGCGTGTGGCCGATCACGAGGATTGGCTCGCTGTAAGTCACCCGGCGAGGGGGACCGTACACTTAAGTCATGTTCAGTCTGAGCCCGATGAAGGTATTCATCATCGTGGCCGTGGTGGTGATGTTGCTCGGGCCCGATAAGTTGCCCGAGGTGGCGCACAAGCTCGGGTCGACGTGGCAGTCGCTTCGTCGATTCCAGCAGCGTATCGAGGACGAGGTGCGCGGTTCCCTGCCCGACCTGCCCAGCACCGGCGACATCGCGCGAATGGCCCGCAACCCGGTGACGATGCTCAATCAACTGGCCGATCGCGCGGCCCCCTCCGGCTCGAGCGACGAGGTCCGCGCGCCCGCCCCGACCCTGCTGAACCCACCCGCGACGGCGCCGGAGGCGCCGGGCATCGCACCCGACGCGGGACCCCTCCGCGCCGACCCCTCACTGAATTGACGATGCCCACCACCCGCGACTCCGTCCAGGGAATGACCCTGGCCCAGCACTTCGCCGAAGCGCGGCGTCGATTCCTCCTCAGTTTCGCGATGACCATGGCCCTCGCCGTCGTCGCCTTCGTGATGTACCCGAGTCTGCTGCGCATCATGCAGCACCCGTACTGTCAGGTGGACCCCCGACACTGCAACTTCCTCGTGACCAATCCCCTCGACGGACTCACGCTGCGGGTCAAGATCGCGCTCTTCGGCGGACTCCTCTTCAGCGCCCCCGTCTGGTTGTGGCACACCTGGCGCTTCGTCACCCCCGGCCTCAAGGACACCGAGCGACGCTACGCCCTGCCCTTCATCGCGAGTACCGTCGTGTTCTTCTTCGGTGGCGTGCTCGTGGCCTACCTCGTCTTTAAGAAGACGATTCAGTTCCTGGTGGCCATCGGCGGGAACTCTCTCACCACCTACTACAACCCCAATCAGTACTTGACCCTCTTCTTGTTGATGATGTTGTTGTTCGGCCTCACCTTCGAGTTCCCGGTCGTCCTCGTCGCGCTGGAGATCGCGCGGGTCGTCACGCCGCGTCAATTGCTGCGCGTCTGGCGGTACTCGACCATCGCCATCGTCGTCTTCTCCGGGGTCATCACCCCTTCGAGTGACCCCTTCTCGATGTTCGCGCTCATGATTCCCCTCGAGGTGTTCTACTTCTTGGCCATTGGCGTGGGAAAGCTGCTGAAGCGATGAGCCTGGAGTACCGACGACAATTCATCGAGGCGCAGGGCTTCGGACTGGACCGCTTCCAAGACGAGGCCCTCGACGCCGTCGACGCCGACGTCAACGTCCTGGTGAGCGCCCCCACGGGCTCGGGTAAGACCCTCATCGCGAACTACGCCATCGGACGCACCCTCGCGCGCGCGCAGCGCGCGTTCTACACCACGCCGCTCAAGGCCCTCTCGAATCAGAAGTACGCCGAACTGTGCGAGATCTACGGCGAGGATCGCGTCGGCCTCCTCACCGGTGACACGTCGGTGAACCGTCTGGCCGACGTGGTGGTGATGACGACCGAGGTCTTGCGCAACATGCTCTTGACTGACTCCGACCAACTCCGCGCACTCGGCCTGGTCGTGCTCGACGAAGTCCACTACCTTCAGGACCCCTTTCGCGGGGGAGTGTGGGAGGAGGTGTTGATCCTCACCCCCTCCGCGGTGCGCTTCGTCGCACTCTCGGCCACCATCGGCAACGCCGACTTCGTGGGTAAGTGGTTCGGGGAGGTCCGCGGTGAGACGACGGTCGTGACCGAGAACACACGACCCATCACCCTGCACCAACATCTCGCGGTGGTGCGACGCGCGCAGCCCCAGGCCGAAGTCCTCGACCTCTTCGACGGCGAGCGACTGTCCGACGAGGCGCGCCGCATCGACAACGCCATGAAGGCCACGCGGCGATTCCGGCCCGGTCCGCGCTGGCAGGGCCCCAAGTCGACCGCGCCCGCCGCGCCCTTTCGCGCCCCCCGACGCAGTGAACTGCTCTTGGCCCTCGAGCGTGACGACCTCCTGCCGGTCATCGTCTTCATCTTCTCGCGCTCCGCGTGCGACGACGCGGTGCGCCAGTGCCGTCGCGACGGACTGCTCTTCACGACACCCGAGCAGCGCCGAGACATCGAGCAGATCGCCGAAGCCCGTCTCCTCGACTTCTCCGACGACGACCTGCACGCGCTCGAATACGCTGACTTCATCGATTCCCTACGCCGCGGGCTCGCCGCGCACCACGCCGGCATGGTGCCGGCGTTTCGCGAAATCGTGGAAACGTGCTTCGTGCGCAACCTGCTCGCGGTGGTGTTCGCCACCGAAACGCTTGCGCTGGGCGTCAACATGCCCGCGCGCTCCGTGGCCCTCGAACGCTTTTCGAAGTACTCCGACGCCGGCCGACGATTCTTGACCAGCGGCGAGTACGCCCAAATGACGGGCCGCGCGGGGCGGCGGGGCCTCGACGACGAGGGCCACGCCGTCGTGTGTTTCGCCCCCGAGGTCGCGCTCCTCGACGTCGGGCGGGTGGCCCTGGCCGCACCCTCGGAACTGCACTCGTCGTTCCGTCCGACCTATAACTTCACGGCCAACCTGATCAATCACTTCGACGCCGAGACCGCCCTGGAGGTGGTCCAACGTTCCTACGCGCAATTCGAGGCGGATCACCGCCCCTCGGGATCTCGCCGATCGCTCGGCGATCACATGCGCGCACGCCACCACGTGCTCGAGGAGCTCGGCTACGCCGACGGGTGGCGACTGAACGAACGCGGTCAGCTCCTGCGCTCGATCTATCACGAGTGCGACCTGCTCATCGCCGAGTGCGTGAGCGCGGGTATCTTCGACGACCTCGAGCCCGCGCAATTGGCGGGACTCCTCTCGAGCTTCGTCTACGAGGCGAAACGGGCGTCGCGCACGAGCAAGCACCCGCACGCGCCCCTTAAGAGGAAGAAGAATCTGCACGACCGACTGGGGCCCGAACGTCGCCTCAACCTCAGCGAGCGCATGAGCGAGATCGTCGTGCTCTCGGCCACGGTGCGCGAGGTGGAGGAGCGCTACCGCGTCGCGCACGCCAAGGAGCCCGACGCGAAGATGGCCCCGGTGGTCGCGGCCTGGGCGCGCGGGGTAACCCTGGGCACCGTCCTCAACCTGGCCGACGTCGAGATCGGGCAGACCTCGCCGGGGGACTTTGTGCGCAGCGCCAAGCAGGTCGCCGACCTCTGCGAACAACTCGCACGCCTGACGCACTTGCGGGCGATCGCCCCGGTGGCCCTGGCGGCGCGCGAGGCCGTCCTGCGCTCGGTCGTGGCCGGGGCCTCGACCGTCCACCCGCGCGGCTGATTTCGCACCTAGTCTTTTTGTTCCATGCACCCCTACGTTGTCGAACAGTTCACCGACGCGGAAGAGGCAGTGCTGCGGCGGTACTTCACCAACTTGGAGGGTCCGGTCTTCGCCCTGGTCAACCTGCCCGACGTGGTCAAGGGGGCCCTGTTCGCGCGCTACTCTCGCTCCTCCAAGAGCCTGCGCCGTCTGTTCCTCGACGAGTTCGTGGGCGACCTCGACCTCAGCGGCGACCTCAGCGTTGACGCGACCGTCGGTCTGGACCGAGCCGACGAC
>JAJZFO010000146.1 GCA_021805305.1 Actinomycetes bacterium
TCCGATCTCAGTGGCTGCTCTCACAAATGGGTCAAGTCCCCTTCAGCCCTCCGAACGTCGGAGGATGGACCTACGGCACGGCGTGGCTGAGCGGCGTCAACTACCAGTACCGCTTCCAACTCGCCCAGAACATCGTGGCCAAGGCGAATCTGGCGCCCCTCGACGTCCAGCCCCTCGACATGGTGCAGGCGTGCGCCAACTGGCTCGGAGTGCCCGCGTGGTCGAGGCGTACGGCGAACGCGCTCACGCTCTCACTCGCCACGCCCTCGGAGCTGGCACTCGCCGCGATCCTCAGTCCCGAATACATGGTGAGCCCGTGATCAATTGCGAATTCGACCGGCGCAGTTTCCTCAAGTGGACCGGAGCGGGCATCGTGGCGGCGATGACCGCTCCCCTCACACTCGATTCCCTCGCCGAGGCGGCGAGCTCCTCGCCGTTGCCGAGCAAGACGCCGATACTCGTACTGGTCACCCTCTACGGCGGCAACGACGGCCTCAACATGGTGGTGCCCTACACCGACCCGGTGTATAGGAGCGTGCGCTCCAACATCGCTCTCTCGTCGAGCCAGGTCCTGCCCTTCAGCTCGACCCTCGCCTTCAACGCCGCCATGCCTTCGATGAAGGAACTGTTCGCGCGTCGCAAGGTCGCCATCGTCCAAGGTGTGAGCTACCCCAATCCCAACCTCTCGCACTTCACCTCCATGGCCATCTGGCAGACGGCGTCGCTCACCGGGACGAGTTCGGGTTGGATCGGCCGCTGGCTCGACCAGCAGCCGCACAGTCCCTTCAACGCCATCGGCGTGGGCTCCACGCTGCCGCCAGCCTTCGTCGGTGAGAAGGCCGTCGCCTCGATGGTGGACGTCGGTGGCGTGCAGCTGCCGTGGGGACCGGTCTCCTCGGTGCTCCCTCGCCTGGGCGACGCCTCACCCTCCGAGGCCACCTTGGAGGCCGCGGCGGCCACGTCGATCGCCGACCTGTTCGAAACGGCGAAGCGGGTAGGCCCCCACATTCCCAAGTCACCCACGGGTTCCTACATCGCCCAACAACTCGCGGTGGTGTCGGCTCTGATCAACGCTGGTGTCCCCACTCGCGTCTGGGAGGTCAACCTCAGTTCCTTCGACACCCACACGGGCGAGGTGGGTGATCAGAACTCGCTGCTCGGAGAGGTCGACACGGCGATCGGCGCCTTCATGAAGAGCATCAGCGCGGGACCACGGTCGAACGACGTGACGCTCATGGTGTACTCGGAGTTCGGTCGTCGTGTGGGTTCCAACGCGAGCGACGGCACCGATCACGGGACGTCCGCACCCGTCCTTCTCGTCGGCAACCGGGTGAAGGGCGGTCTCTACGGGGAGCAACCGTCCCTGCGGCACCTCGACGAGAACGGGAACCTGCGAGTGACCACCGACTTCCGATCCGTCTACGGCGGTCTGCTGCACGACGTCCTGGCCACGCCCGTGGGCGACGTCATCGAGTCGTGGCACTCGGCCCTTTCGGTCCACTGAGTCGCGTCCCCTCGGTCGTGACGGCCCGTCGCGAAGGGCTCGCCGTGAGGCGAGAATCGCGGTCATCGACACAGTTAAGGGCGAGACGAGGTCGTCGACGTAGGCGTCAGAACCCGCTGGTCATCTCACTTCGCGAACGCCACCCGAAGGACACTCGCCTCGAGGACGCTGCCGTCCTTCGCCGAGCGGGTGTAGAGCACGATGGCACCAGAAGAGGACGTGGGCTTGGGGTAGGTCACGGTGGCGTCGAAGGGCCCAACCACGCCCATCGACCCGCCGTGCACGGTGGTGTGAACGAGCGGCGAGAGGTTCGCGTCCTGGCGGATCTCGACGTCGACGACCCCCTCGTAGGCGGTGCTTCTCCCCGTCAGACGCACGGGATCGGAGATCGCCTGTAGCGCAGAGGGTGAGGTCAACTGGATATTCGCCGACGCGGCGCCGATCACCCACCACGTGTCGTCACTGGTCACCTGACGAACCATGATGGTCGTCCTCGCCCCGCTCAGGCTCGAACGGATGGGGACCTCCCCCGAACGGCTGTCGCCCGACTGGAACGGCTCGACCACGGGATTGATGAAACCGAGATAGTCGAGCGCGAAGGTCTGCGCGGCCAGTTCCGGGGTCGCGAATCTGGTCGACGTGGACGCCAGTGGCCAGATAGCGCTCGGGGGTTGGGACGGGAGCGTCGTCGTGGTCGACGTCGGAGTTGGGGCCCCGTCCCACTGACGCCCGATCACCACGCCGAGCACCAGGGTGATCACCACCACGCTCGCGCTCGTGAGAATCTTTCGACGGTCCATGATCCCAGGTTCGCACCAACGGCGACGTCGATGCAGGGCAGAAAGGCCCAATTCGAGCCCGAGGCGAGGACCCGCTCGACGCGGCGTCGAGATCACGAAGTGCCGGCGTGATGACGGCGCGTGACGGTCATCGACGTCGTCGGCTCGCTCGCGCCAGGGCGCTAGGGTCGCTGCAGACGGTGGCGAGTCCTCGGAGGTGTCACATGCGTCGATGGGAATCGGGCCAGGGTCTTCACTACAGCGCGCGGGGCAGCGAGATGTGGTTCAAGGCGATCAGCGCGGACACGCACGATCACTTCTCGCTCATGGAGAGGACTCTCCCGGCGCGCGGCGCGATGCCCCCCTCGCATCGCCATTCCCACAACGTCGAGGCGTATTTCGTGCTCGACGGTACCGTCGAGTTTCGCGTCGCCGACCAGGTGTTCGAGGGGAGTCGAGGAACAGTCGTCCTCGTCGAGCCGGGAGAGTCGCACACCTTCGCCAACACCAGTGACGCGTCCGCGCGCCTCTTGGTCCTCCACTCACCGGGGCTCGACGACTACTTCAGGGAGTTAGAGCTCCTGTGGGCGTCGTCGGAGCCCCCGCCCCTCGACGCGCAACTCGCGCTGATGAGGCGACACGGCATGGAACCCGGCTGACGCAGCGACCTCGTCACGGGCGCACCTCGCCGTTACCGCCGACGGGGCTCGCGTCGAGGGGGCTGACGTCGCGTGGCGCAACGGACCCGGGCGACACGTCCACGTGGGCCTCGCGGACTGTTCCCACGACGGGTGTTCGCCCCCTCGGAGCACGCGACCGCGTCAGGGCCAGAGCGGCGATCACGACCCCGATGGTCGCGAAGGTGATCTGCAGGGGCGCCGAGACGACGACCCAGAGGGCCTCGACGATGATCCACACCACGAGACCCAGGCCCACGAGGAAGTGGGCGGCGTCCTCGATCCGACGTCGCTGCCACGTCGCGACGACCGCCAGGACCGGGCCCACGCCGACGAAGAGCAGCAGGGCGACCCCCGGCCAACGCCAGGTGTCGAATCCCGTTCCCTCGAGGTACGCCAAGGGCATCGCCGATCGCGGTGACGAGACCAGGTAGATGCCGCCGCCGATCCCGCACATCGACACGAACAGCTCGAGGAACACCAGTCCTCGTTCCAGCGGATCGAGTCTCGTGCGCGGCCGCGCTCTCGCCCTCAGTAGCGACGCGCGACTCACCTGTGCCCCCTTGCGACGCGCGACCTCGGCGCCCAGGCGCTCCCCCCAGGCCCGCGCGCGCTCGTCCTCACCCGCGTAGAGGTGGTTCTGGCGATCGACGAAGAAGCTCTCGGGTGGCGATATCACCTGCGCGCCGTCGTGGCGCAGACTCCTCGAGATCGACGTCGACGCGCGGCCCGTGAGGAACCGTGGCGCGCGTAGCCGCGTGTCGAAGGCGGCACCCGACACCCCGAGACGGCCCAGTGCGCCCAGCCACTCGCGCACCCCCGGCGAACTCTCGGCCGCGGGCTCGAGGACGAGGTCGTTGTCGCCACGACTCGCCGTGACCAGGGCCTGACCGCGGGTGTTCGTGCGCGGTAGACCCCAGGCGTGGGTCGGGGCCCCGACGACCACCAGGTCGACGGAGGCGAGATCGCCCGATTCCACCTCATCGGCTCGCGCGAGACGCACCTCAGCGGTCCGCGCCA
>JAJZFO010000232.1 GCA_021805305.1 Actinomycetes bacterium
GGCTGCGCCGCGCGCGGATTGCCGCCACCACATTGGCGCGCGCGAAATCCTCGGGGCGGGCGTAGTGCACGTTGCCCGTCGCCACCAGATCCACTCCGTGACTGACCGCTAGCTCCGCGAGGACGTCATTGCGCGCCACGTCCTCGAAGTGTCCGTGGTCCCAGATCTCGACCGCCACGTTCTCACGACCGAAGCGGTCGATGAGTCCGAGCAATTCACGGCGCGCGGCGCGCGGACCCTCCTCGACCAACGCGCGCGTGAGCGGCCCCTTACGGCACCCCGTCAACACCAGCCACTGCGCCGCGCAACTCGCCACGTGATCGAGACTGAGTTGCGGGGCCCCCTTCTCACCGCGCGCCAAGTGCGCCTCACCGAGCATCGTCGAAAGACGACGGTACCCCTCGGGTGAGCGCGCCAGCACCACGAGGTGCGCACCCTGGGGGTCGGGCACCCCCACGCGGTCGTCGCGCGCGTCAAGTGTGAGTTCAGCCCCGAACACCGTGGGCAGTCCCCCCGCGCGCGCGGCCTCGGCGAAGCGCACCGCCCCGTAGAGCCCGTGGTGGTCGCTCAGGGCCAGCGCGCCGAGTTCGAGGCGCACCGCCTCGGCGACGAGCTCCTCGGGGTCACTCGCTCCGTCGAGGAAGCTGAAGCCCGAGTGGGCGTGCAGTTCGGCGTAGCGCGTCATCAGTCGTAGATCCCCACTAGCCACCAACGGCCCGCCTCAATCGAGAGCAACATCGCCTCGCCGCCGTCGAGTAACACCTGCAGGTGAGCGCGGCGTCGCGGCGTCGACCACCAACGCTCCACCAACGGCCAGGGACCGGCGTGCCAGATGACACCACGACGAGAGCCGCGCACCAGGACCAGTGACGCGGGGACGGCGCTGAGTGAACCGCGCACCCCCACGCGCACGGGCTCACCGCTCTCGTCTCGCAGCTCGACCGCGACGGGCTGTTGCAGGGAGGTGACGGGTGAAGGACCCCCGAGACGTCCGGGCCACGGAGCGTCGTCGCGTAGTTCACGCGAGGGCGAGCCCCAGGGGGCCAGACTCGCTCGATCCTCGGGGACCCGACCGCCGTGCAGACGCGCCACGAATACCGCCTCGGGGCCCAGACGGTGACGCACCCGATGCGCCGCCGCCTGGGCGCGGTCGTCCCCGGCACTACGTTGGCCGAAGAAACTCACCTGCTCGTCGCTCGGCACGGCCTCGCCCCGGACACTGCGCAGTCGCGTCGCTAGGCGCGGATCGCGTTGGCCGGGTAACTCGCCCAACTCCCCGCGGGCCACGCGATGCAGCACTCGCACCGCGGCGCTAAATCGTTCAGCCACGCGTGCGGCGTCGAGGTCCGCGAAGTCACCCACCGTATAGAGACCGAGGCGACGGCCCGTGGTGGCGAGTTCACGATGACCGAGCACCCCCAGGGGCTGGGCGCGGCGAAACGCCGTCGTCTGGCCCGCGAGGAGCACCGTGCCCTGACGCGCCGCGAGCTCCGCGCAGAAGAGCCCCTCGGCGACCCCGAGTGTGACGTCGAGGTCCAGTACGTCGCGCACACTCTGGCGCACCGCGGCGAGGACTGCCTCGTCACCGCCGAAGAACCGACTCGGTCCACGCAGGGGCAGAACGCATAGTCCGAGGCGTATCACCTCGACGAAGGGACAGAGCACCTCGAGGGCGTCGAGCAGACGAAGCAGGTCGCGCAGGGTCGACCCGTCGGCCCGCTCCTCGCTCAGCGGCTCCACCCAGAGCGCGAGAAGGCGTTCCACTTATCGCGCCACCGCCCGTCCGCGAACGTCGGGCACCACGACCACGTGTTCGCCACCCCGCGCGGCCTCACCGCGGCCCCCGACGCGTAGCGTCACGTAGCGTGCGTCGAGGCGCGAGGACATGGTCCAACGCGAGCCCGTGAGGTGCAACGTGAGGTCCGCGGGTAGTGGCCAGGGCGCACGCGGTTCGGTGAGCGCGAGTACGACGGTCCCGCGCTCTCGTACCCGGTCCATCAACCTGCGCGCCGCCACGTGCGACGCGCGCGAGGGCGGGCGCACGATTACGAGGTCCACGCCGTCGAGCAGGTCGGCCGTTGCCTCGGCCCACGCACCACGCGGGCGTGGCACGAAGAGGACGCGCCGCAGGTCCACGCCCAGATCCGACATCGCCACCACCCCGGGGTCGTCCACCCCCACCACGGCGACCCAGTGCCCCCGGGCACTGGCCTCACTCAGCAGACTCAGCGCCACGCTGAGCCCGCCCAGTCCTGGTGGGGCGTGCACCACGACGGTCGAACCCCGACGCAATCCGCCCCCCGGCAGCAGCGACGCCCACGGCTCAGCGACGGGGACAATACGGGACTTAGCTAGGGTGACGGGGCGTAGCGTGGCCACCAAATCATCCGAGAGGCGAGGGCGTGGGAGTAAAAAAGCGAACATATGTTCGCTACAGTAGCCACTCCCCGTCACGGACGCCAATGACCCTAAAGTCACTGGAGAAAGGAGTTCCCGTGTGTGGTCGCATCGCCCTCTTCAGCCCCCCAATCCGCTTCGCGCGGCTCCTCGACGCCGCCCTGGCGGCCGGTTTGGAGGAGACCACCCACCCCAGTTGGAACGTAGGGCCCCAACGACAGCTCTTCGGCGTCGCCGAGCACGAGGGTGAACGCGTACTCGACCGCTACCGCTGGGGACTCCTTCCGGGTTGGGCCAAGGATCCCTCTATCGCCAACCGACTCTTCAACGCCCGTGGTGAGACCGTCGCCGAGAAGCCCTCATTTCGGGCGGCCTTTAAAAAGCGTCCGTGCGTCATCCCCGTCGACGGCTTCTACGAGTGGGACCACCGATCTGGTCACGCTAAGCAGCCGCACTACTTCACCCGCCGCGACGGCGACGCACTGCTCTTGGCGGGACTCTACGAGTACTGGCGTGATCCCACCGCCCACGAGGACGTCCCCGCGCTTCAGACCTGCACGGTACTCACCACTACGCCCAACGACGACATGGACGAGATCCACGACCGCATGCCCGTCGTCGTCGAACTCACGGACGTCGACGAATGGCTCGACCCCGGCGAGACCGGTCCCACGCAGCGCGCGCATTTGATTCGCCCCGCGCGCGACGGCACGCTCCAGCACTACGGTGTCGACCCCGCGGTCGGGTCAGTGCGTAACGATGGTCCCCAGTTGATCGAGCCCGTCGAGCCCCAGTCCCTCTTTTGAGACAGTTCGCGTTCGAGCGCGGACGTCAGTTGCGCAGTGCGACGAGATCCTGCGCCAACGGCCTGGAGATTCGTCGGCACACCATGACTATTCCGTTGAGCCCTTGCGGTGCGGACACGTTCGCAGCTATCGGGCCCCTAGCGGCAGCACGACCGGGGCGAAGGTGAGATACTGCGAGGGCAACGGCACCACAGTGAAGTCCACCTGATAGTCGCCCGTGACGACCGTCCCCGCGTAGTCGTATACCGGCAATTCCATCCAGACGCCTCCTCTCATCTGATAGGACGCGTAACGCATCGTCACGGCCGTGAGGTTGACCGTCTCCACGGGGATCGTGGTGGTCACCCCGGAGGCTCCCGTCGTGCCGGTGGGTCCGGTGGGTCCGGTGCTCCCACTGATCGGTGCAGTGCTCGTGACCCCGGAGGCTCCCGAGGCTCCCGTCGTGCCCGTAGGTTCGGTAGGTCCGGTAGGTCCGGTGCTCCCACTGACCGGTACAGTGCTCGTGACCCCGGAGGCTCCCGTTGTGCCCGTGGGTCCGGTAGGTCCCGTGCTCCCTGCCGGCGCGATAATCACGCCGTTTTGGGGAGTGGGCGTTGTCGAAGAGGGCGTCGACGTAGGTGTCGCGGCCCCGAAAGTCACTAAGCGTCGCAGAAGGTCCTCTTGCGCGACGATCTGGTCAACGCCAGCGGATTCCGAGATGAGTGGGTAGGTCGCCACGACGCTGAGGGTAAAGAGATCGCCCGAGGC
>JAJZFO010000162.1 GCA_021805305.1 Actinomycetes bacterium
CGGTTGGGTGGCGAGGGCGCGCACCCTCGATCACTCCTTCTTCAACTGGCCGGCACTGGTGATCGCCCTCACCGACACGATCGTGCCCGACTTCCCCCTGGCCAACAAGAGTTTCAACCTGTCCTACGCGGGCAACGACCTCTAAGACGCACCCGGCGCACCTCGGCGCACCCCGGCGCACCGCGCTGCACCACGAGGGGTCACGGGCGCGGCGCCGTGTCATCGGGGCCCAGCGAGACGTCGACGAAGGACAGCGGTTCACGGCGCAGCACCGTGTCCGCGCTGCCCACGAAGACTGACACCCCCGCGCGTTCGCGTTTGGCCTGGTACATGGCGACGTCGGCGCGGCGCAGGAGCTCGAAGGGGTCGGTCGCCGCGTCGATCGCGACGCCCATGGAGGCGCTCAGACGGATGCGGTGACCCTGGAGGGCGAACTCCTCTTGCGTCGTCGCCAAGAGTTCGTGCGCCAGGGACACCAGGTCCTCCAAGGGCGCGACGCGCACCAGGGCGAACTCGTCGCCGCCCAGGCGCGCGAGCGTCCCGCGATCGGCCAGACGATGAACGAAACGTTGCGAGATGATCCGCAACAGCTCGTCGCCGGCGGCGTGGCCGATCTCGTCGTTGACCTCCTTGAAGCCGTCGAGGTCGATGAGGATGACCCCGACGCTCAGCGGACCGGTCGCCCGTCGCAACTCCTCGATGAGTTCGAAGAGTCGTCGTCGGTTCGCCAGGCCGGTGAGGGCGTCGGTGCGCGCGTCGCGAGAGGAGGAGAGCACCAGACGGCGCTCCTCGCGTAGGGCCAGCCACATGCGAACCATGACGAGCGCGAGGGCCGCCAGGGCGAGGGCGCCCACCTCGGGTGGGCGTCGCCAGGCCCAGCTGGCCGCGATCACGCCGAGGGCGATGACCCCCGAGAGGACCGGCACGGCTGCCACGGAGAGTGACACCTCCTCGTGACGGCCTCGCCGTGAGGAGGCGCGACGGTCGTGCGACGAGGCCGCCAGTCCCATCAGCCAGGTGCCGATGACGAAGGTCATGTCGGTGAAGGACACCGCGTGCACGCTCTTGTGGGCGATCTCGCTGACGTGCAACACGTCGCCGACGATGAACCACGCGACGCCGCTCATCAATAGACCCGAGGACCAGTTGGGCCGGTAGTGCAGCGGGGCCAGGGCCGTGGCCAGGAGCATGAGCATCACCAGGTCCAACATGGGATAGGACATGTCGACCACCACGCGCAGGAGGCCTCCGCCGCTCGACACCAGTGGCACGTACCAGATGTAGGCGACCAGCGACGCCACCGCCACGGCGGCGATGAGGCCGTCGAGTCGAAGACTGGCGCGCACCCGGTCGGCGTTGGCGCGGGTGAAGAGGGTCACCGCGATGATGAAGGACAGGTAGGAGGCGAGGTAGAACACGTCGCTGAGGCCCGGGTTGGGGACCGGGTGCAGGTGCGCGTCACGCAGGACGTAGACGACGTCGGCGACGGAGTTCAACGTGACGCCCGCGGCCATGAAGAGCCAGGGACGGCGCACCTCGGGCGAACGGCGCGCCGTGATGACCATCGCGGCCGCGGGCGCCGTGGTGGCCACCAAGTAGAGGGCTCCGTCGAGGGAGACGTTGTAGCGGTGATGGGGGTAGACGACGAAGGTGGTGACGAGGGTGGTGAGGACGCAGGCGGTGATGATCAACTGCGCCAGTGCGTCGCGCGCGAGCAGGGACCACAGACCGCGCTGGTACCACGGGCGTCGCGCTCGTGACACCATCGGGGTCGACGTCGCGTCGCTCGCGGGCGTGGGGGTGAAGGGCGACACGAGGGTGCGGAGCCTTACGGGTTGCGCTGGTCGCGCGCGGCGACGGGGGAGGGGAGTGGTACGTTCGCCATGTCTCAATGCTGGGCGAAGGAACTCAACGTACCCTCACGCGCACCACAATCTCGTCACAACGTGCGCTCGTCGGGGATGGGGCTTTTATCAGGGGCGTTAGGACCGCGAGGCCGCCCCGCGGGCGTGCTGAGGAGTCGACGCCGCCCTGGGTGCACGTGGATTTAGCGTGTCGCGAAAGCCACGGCGGTGGCGAGGCGCCCTAGCGCGAGGCGTGCGGGCGTGACGCGCGCTGGCTCGCCACGTCCTCGAGGGACACCTGGGAGGGTTCGGGCAGGGCGAAGGTGACCGCGACGCCGAGCAGCGCCGAGACGCCCGCGACGACGAGCATGCCGCGCAGCCCGACCCCCTTTTGGAGTTGGGGCACCAAGAACACGCCGGCGAACGCACCGAGCTTGCCCACGCCCGCGGCGATGCCGTGGCCGGTGGTGCGCATCTCGACGGGAAAGACCTCAGAGGGCAGGACGAAGGTGGTGGTGTTGGGGCCGAACTCGGTGAAGAGATAACTGAGTCCAAAGATCGCGATGAAGGGAGCCACGAGGGTCGTGAACGTCGGCACGGCGGCCAGGAGCAAGAAGCACAGCGCCATGACGCCGAAACCGATCACCTGCAGGCGACGGTGCCCGATGCGGTCCATGCGCCACACCGCCAGCGCGTAGCCGGGCAGGGCGAAGACCACGAACATCGTCAAGGTCAAGAACAGCTTCATCTCCAGACTGGCGTTGGGCGACACCTCCTTCAAGATGCTCGGCAGCGACAGCGTGTTGCCGTAGTAGGCGTAGTCGAACAAGAACCATCCGCCCGCGGTGCCCAGGATCATCGTGAGCATCTGTCGATTGCGCAGGAATTGCGAGAGACCCATACGCGCTTTGGTCGTCTCGACGACGGGGGTCGCGTCGATCACGCCGTCGCTGAAGGCGTGCAGTTGCGCCACGGCCTCGGCGCTCTGACCCCGCACGCTCGCCTGGAAGCGCGGCGATTCGGGCATCTTGGCGCGCAGATAGATGACCGCGGCGGCGGGCACCGCGCCCAGGCCGAGCAGGAGGCGCCAGGTCAGAGTGGTGCTGACCCCGGAGGAGAGCAGCACGAGTCCCACGAGTGGCCCGACGATCAGTCCGACGGCCTGCATCGAGAACACCAGGCCCACCATGCGTCCACGGTTCTTGCGGTTGGCGTACTCGCTCATCAGCACCGCCGAGACCGGGTAGTCGCCGCCGATGCCCAGACCGAGCACGAAGCGCGCCGTGATGAGCAGGGCGAAGTTCGGGGCGAGGGCCGAGGCGACCGCGCCGAAGATCATGATGGCCGCCACGACGGTGTAGACGGTCTTGCGACCAAAGACGTCGGCGATGCGACCGAAGATCAACGCGCCGAAGAACGCCCCCAAGATGGCCGATCCGGTCACCCAACTGGTCTGGGCGGTCGAGAGGTGCCACTGGGTGGCCACGATGGTCGCCACCGTCGAGATGACGAACAGGTCGTAGGCGTCGGTGAAGAAGCCCATGCCCGAGATGAAGACCGCGCGATGATGGAATCGACTGGTCGGCGCATCGTCGAGGAGCGAGTGAACCGTGGCCGGCACCGTGGGGCTTTCGTGCGGCACTGGCGCGCGGTCGCGCGCCGAGAAGGTCCCGGGCGAGGTGGTGGCGTCGGTCACGGATGCCTGCTTTCTTGGAGTCGATCGGCTCACCTAAGGTTCGCAGTCACGCGTAACCGCGCGGTATGTCCTAAGTGAACGCGGGGTGAACACTGTGCGAAATCTTGACCACTCGCGCGTGACGTCGTCTCGAGCGCTACGAGGGCGACGGGCGACTGGCGACGTCGCCGTCGATGGCCCACGCCCCTCGCGCAGGTGCGCGCAGGTCGTCGAACCGGTGGGCCGTGAGCCGCGTCACGCCGGGGTGAGCACCCTCGAACGCTGGCCGACGCCCCCTACCTAGACCGCGGACCAGCCGTTGTCCGGCGGGGAGCGGAGGTTGTCGCTTGACCAGGGCTGTGCCGTCGAGCAGATCGCCACCTCCGGTCGTCCTCTCGATGTTCTTATCGGCCCCGCTGGGACCGGCAAA
>JAJZFO010000011.1 GCA_021805305.1 Actinomycetes bacterium
GACCTCACGATGAGCCCGGGCACGCGCGAGGTTCGTCGGGGTGATCGTGTGATCGAACTCACCAAGATCGAGTTCGACCTGCTGGAACTCTTCCTGCAGCACCCGCGTCAAGTCCTCACCCGCGATCAGATCCTCGACCTGGTCTGGGGGTACACCTTCGACTCGGGGACCAATTCCCTGGCCGTCTACATCGGCTACCTGCGGCGCAAGCTCGAGGAGGGCAACGAGGCCCGTCTCATCCAGACGGTCCGCGGCGTGGGATACGCGCTGCGCACTGCATGACCTTTCGCAGTCGCGTCATCGCCGCGACGGTCATCGCGGCGGCGCTGGCCGTCGTGCTGGCGAGCCTCACGTCGTTCCTCTCGACGCGTAACGCCCTCACGCACTCGGTGGACGAGTCACTCTCCCAGGCGGCCAGTCACCGTGACGACAACTTCGGCGGCACACCCTCCATCCTCGTGCTCGCCAACGGGTCGACACTGCCCTCGGTGGTCACCAGCGGCTTCGTCGACGCCACCATCACCAAGTTCGCCAAGGGCCAGCTCACCGGCGAGCAGTTCCGCACCGTCAACGTCAACAACGAGACGCTGCGCGAACTCCTCGTCGCCCTGCCCGTGGGCACGCCCGTCGCGGTCGGCAACAGCGAGTTCTCGACCACCACGACCGCGGTGGACGTCTACTTCGCCGCGTTCTCCGGGCAGATCGCGGAGCTGCGCAGTCTGGTGAGGACGCTACTGTTCGTGTCGGCGGGCGTACTGCTACTGGCGTTGTCACTCGGGGTCCTCCTCGCGCGCGCGGCGCTGCACCCCCTCGAGGACGTGACCGACGACATCGAGGAGATCGCCGAGACCAACGACATGTCGCGACGGCTCGAGGAGGGCGACGTCGACGAACTCGGACGACTGCGACGGACCTTCAACCGGTTGCTGGGCACCGTCGAGGACAGTCAGACCCTGCAGCGTCAGTTGGTGCTCGACGCGTCGCACGAGCTACGCACCCCCCTGACGAGCCTGCGCACGAACGCCCAGGTGCTCTCACGCGCCCAGCACCTGGCCCCGGAGGACCTCGAGCAGTTGACCGAGGACATGGTCGCCCAGGTGGATGAGCTCGCCGCACTCGTGGGCGACCTCGCCGAACTGGCGCGCGGCGAGCGCTCGGAGGGTCCAGTCGTGCAGTTGCGCCTCGACGACGTCGTCGAGGAGTGCGTGGAGACGGCGCGGACCTACGCACGCATCAAGAACGTGGTGATCGAGTCCGACCTCGAGACGTCGATCATCGTCGGACGCCGCGACCGACTCGTGCGCGCCGTCTCGAACTTGCTGACCAACGCGATCAAGTTCACGCCCGACGGCGGCGAGATCCGCGTCACCACGGCGGACGGCGTCGTCACCGTGGCCGATTCGGGCCCCGGCGTCGCGCCCGAGGACATTCCCCTGATCTTCAACCGGTTCTGGCGCTCCCCTCTCTCTCGCGGCCTGCCCGGCTCGGGTCTGGGCCTCTCGATCGTGGACCAAGTGGTGTCCGAGCTCGACGGAGAGGTCGACGTCGACCGTGATCCGATCCTCGGGGGTGCGCGGTTCTCCATCACCCTGCCCACCGTGTGAACCACGTGACCTCGAGGCCCTGATCGGGCGAGACTCCCGGGGGAAGCCCACATCCTTCCCATTTTCTTAGTTTTCGCTGTTCGGGTCTTTAGACGCGACTGCGAGAATGGACGACATGACCCCCTCCCCCCGCACCACTCACCAGCGCGATCGCCGCTTCGCGCGCGTGCGCCTGCTGACGCGCTCGATCTTCGTGGGGTCCAGCGTCCTTTCGGTGGGCATGATCGGCTACCTCTCCAGCGTCACGAAGTTGCACTCGAACACGGTCGTCGCACCCCCCACCACGGTCGCTCCGACGACCACGTTGGCGGGGCCGTCGGGCTCATCAGGCACCTCGGGCGTGGCGGGGGCGACGGGGGCGAGCGCCACCACGACGACGACAGTCCCAGTCACCACCACGACGACGTGCTACACCTCGCCGTCGGGCAACACCATGTGCAACTAGGTCGGTCATGAACTTCAACCTCTGGGGACTCTCGGGTTCACTGCACACCGAACGCGACAGCCAACTGCCCTTCGCCGAGGACCGTCTGGCGTTCTGGCGCGACGCCCTCGACCACGCCTGCAATCGTTTCGACCCCGAGTCCGAGATCTCGCGAGTGAATCGCGCCGCGGGCGTGGTGTCCGTGAGTGCCCCCCTCACGAGGGCGCTCGTGGCCGCGCGACGGGCCCACGAGTTGAGTGAGGGCTTGTGCGACCCCACCGTGCTCGACTCGCTTCTCGCCCTCGGCTACGACCGTGACTTCGACGAACTCGGCGTGCTCGAGGACACACCGGTCTCGCTCGTCCCGGCGCCGGGTTTCGCCGCACTGGACTTCGACGAGGAGGCACGCACGGTCCGCCAGAGCGGTGAGTGGCGCATCGACCTCGGGGCGAGCGCCAAGGCGCTCCTCGCCGACCTGGTCGCCGAGGACGTCGCCCCCACCGGCGGCGTCGTGGTCGAGGTCGGCGGCGACGTGTGCGCCAAGGGACGTGGAGCCGAGGGGCCCTGGGTGATCGGCCTCGCCACCACCTTGGACATCACCGGGCTCGAACCTCGCATCACCCTCGAGGACGGCGCCATCGCCACAAGTTCCAACGACGTGCGCACGTGGCGCCGCGGCGACACGCTCGTGGGTCACATCATCGACCCGCGCACTGGCCGCAGCGCCGTGAGTCCCTACGCCGCCGTCTCGGTCATCGACGCCGACTGCGTGAGCGCGAACGCGTTCGCCACCGCCGCCATACTCTGGGGTGAGGACGCCGGGTGGCACATCGCTCAGGCGGGCCGCTCGGCCCGTTTGGTGCGCCACGACGGTTCGGTCGAGTTGGTCGGAGCCTGGCCCCGGGAGGAGGACGCGTGATCGCACTCACCACCCCCTATCTCTGGTACACCACGCGCGCGACCGGAATCGTGGCCCTGCTGCTGCTCACCGTCGTCGTCACCCTCGGGACCCTGGTGGCCAACCGAGTGGGGGGCGCCTTCATCGGCCGCTTCGAGGTCAACGAGATCCACCGCTCCCTCTCCATGGTGGCCGTGGTGTTCCTGGTGATCCACATCGTCACCACCGTGCTGGACAGCTTCGTCTCGACGGGACTGGCCTCCGCGCTGATCCCGATGACCTCGAGCTACAAGCGCGTCCCAGTCACCCTCGGCACCATCTCCTTCGACCTGATCCTGGCGGTGTGGGTCTCGAGCCTGCTCAAGTTGCGCATCAAGAACCAGACCTGGCGCTTCATCCACTGGTTCAGCTGGCTGTCCTACGCCATTTCGCTGGTGCACGTGTACCTCACCGGCACCGACACCCACAAGGGCGTCGGCGTCGTGCTGGTGTTGGGCTGCGCCGGGGTCGTCGCGCTGGCCGGGACCTGGCGCTTCCTCAGACGGCCCACCCGAGCGGCCGGGCGCACGGCGCTCTCGCCGCTCGCCAGCGCGCCGGTCCCGCCGCGGCCGCGCCTGCCCGACTCGGTGCCGCGCGACCTGCCACGCCCGCGCGTGCCCCAGGAGTTCCCCAAGTCGCCCCCGCGCGCGCCGGGCTCGCGAGGTCGACGATGATCGCCGCGCACACCTTGCCGCGTCTCTTCGCGGGGGCCACGAGCCGGCCCCTTTCGCTCGCCGATCACGAGGTCCTCTTCCGTCCTGAGGGCCACGTCACCGACCTGCTGGCGGAACTCGGCGACTCGGGACTCATCGGGCGCGGTGGCGCGGGCTTCCCCACGGCGCGCAAGGTCGAGCTACTGCGCCACCAGCGCGGCCACAAGTACGTCGTCGTGAACGGCATGGAGGGCGAGCCCGCCGCCCACAAGGACTTCCGCCTCCTCTCGACCAACCCGCACCTGGTGCTCGACGGTGCCGAGATGCTG
>JAJZFO010000071.1 GCA_021805305.1 Actinomycetes bacterium
CGACCTCGCGCTCGCTGAGATAGCGGTCCTGTAGGTGGCAGTGGGCGTCGGTCCAGCTAGTCATCGCCCACCTTGATCCGGGGAAAGAGCGGCTCGCCCTTCACCACGGGGCGCGCGCTGCGGTACAGGCCCCATTGCGCACTCTCGGCGAAGACCTGGTCGCCGGGCGCGCCCTCGAGACCGATGCGCGACCAGATGGTGGCGCAGACCTGGGGTATCGCCGGAGTCGCCAGGACGCTGACGAGGCGGATCGCCTCGAGCGCGTCGCCCATCACCGCGTCGAGCTGCTCACCGGGTTGCATCTTCCAGGGGGCGTGCTGTTCGAGGTAGGCGTTGGTCGCCCCGATGAGTCCCCACGTCGCCTCGAGCGCCGCGTTCGGCGCGAAGCGCTCCCAGGCGGCGCTGGCCTCGGCGACGGCGCTCTGGGCCGACGTGGCCAGGGGGCTGTCGGGTCGCGGGGCCGGGCCGACCCCGGCGCACTTGGTGGCCACGATGGTGGTGACCCGCGCCACCAGGTTGCCCAGGTTGTTGGCGAGGTCGGTGTTGTAGCGCGCGGTAATGCCCTCGTGGGAGAAATCGCCGTCGTTGCCCAAGGACGTCTCGCGCAGCAGGTAGTAGCGAACCGGATCGACGCCGAACTCGTCGGTCAAGACGACCGGCGCGATGTCGGTGAGTTTGACACCGCCCTCGGCCGCCATGGTCTTGGACAACTTCTGACCGGCCACCAGCAACCACCCGTGGACCTGGACGTGGCTGACGGGATCGAGGCCCGCGGCCATGCACATCGCGGGCCACCAGACGCAGTGAAAACGCAGGATCTCCTTGCCCACGAGGTGGTGCGACACCGGCCACCAGGTCGACGTCTCGTCGTCGTCGCGTCCGTAGCCGATGGCCGTGAGGTAGTTGATGAGCGCGTCGTACCACACGTAGAAGACGTGTTGGCCGTCCCAGGGCACCGGAATGCCCCAGCCGATCGAGGTGCGGGTGATCGAGATGTCGCGCAGTCCCCCCTTGATGAAGGCCAGCGCCTCGTTGCGCTTGGTCTCGGGCGTCACGAACCCGGGGTGCTCCTCGTAGTAGCGCAGCAGCGGCTCGGCGAAGGCGCTGAGGCGAAAGAACCAGTTCTCCTCTTGCATCTCGGTCAACTCGCGTCCGTGGATCGGACAACGCCCTTCGTCGCTGGATTCGAGGGTGTAGTAGTCCTCGCAGCTCACGCAGTAGAGCCCGTGGTAGACGTCCTTATAGATGAACCCGTTCTCGTACACCGCGGTGAGGAACTTCTGGACCGTCTCGTAGTGCCGCGGCTCGGTGGTGCGGATGAAGTCGTCGTAACTGATGTTGAGCGCGTCCCACGCCTCGCGAAAGCGTGCCGAGGTCAGATCGGTCCACTCCTGGGGACTGACGCCGTTGCGGGCCGCGGCGTCGGCCACCTTCTGGCCGTGCTCGTCGGTCCCCGTGAGGAACTTGGTCTCATCACCCACCAACCGGTGCCAGCGCGCCATCGCGTCGGCGTTCACCGTGCAGTAGGCGTGACCGACGTGCGGCGCGTCGTTGACGTAGTAGATCGGGGTCGTGATGTAGTAATGCGCCATCCGTCAAGGGTACTAACTCACGCACCGTCCTCGGCCCGCAGGCGCAGGGCGATCGCGTAGGTCTCGCGGTGCGCGACACCGAGTTCCTGGACCGTTTGGGCGACGACGTCACGCAGCGTGAGCCCGCGCGCGAGGCCCTCGCGCAGGGCCGCGGCGACGACGTCGTCACCCACGCGCTCGAGCGCGAGTGAACCTTCGAGGACGACGACGATCTCGCCGAGGATCTCGCGCGCGGCCACCACCGACGCCACCTCGACGAGCGTGCCGCGCAGCACCTCCTCGTGCAACTTGGTCAACTCGCGCGCCACGGCCACGCGACGCGTCGGATAGAGGAGGGCCAGTTCGCCCAGCGTGGTCGCCAGACGCTGGGGCGACTCGTAGAAGACGATGGTGCGCTCCTCGCGGCGCCAGGCCTCGTAGAGCGTGGCGCGTTCGCCCGCCTTGCGGGCCACGAAGCCCTCCATGACGAAGCGGTCCATCGCCAGGCCGCTCACACTCAGGGCCGCCACCAACGCAGTGGGGCCGGGCACCGTCGACACCGCGAGGCCCGCCTCGAGGACCGCCGCCACCACCTTGGCGCCGGGATCCGAGATGCCCGGCGTCCCGGCATCGCTGATCAGCGCCACGGTCTCGCCGCGGGCCACCCGCTCGATCACCTCGGTCGCGGCGGCGTTCTCGTTGTGCTCGTGCAGGGCCAAGAGGCGCTGGCGCGGCCGTACGCCGTGGGCGCTGAAGAGGGTGCGCGAGCGGCGGGTGTCCTCGCAGTAGACCGCGTCGGCGCTCTCGAGCAGCGCCAACGCGCGCGGCGAGAGGTCGCCCAGGTTGCCGATCGGCGTGGCGACCAACACGAGTTGTCCGCTCGTCGCGGGGGTGTCGTTCATGGCTCGCGTCTCCTCGTTTGGCCCGACGGCGATCGGACCTACTAACATTGTCACCTATGTCGAAGCGGACCAATAAGCGCAAGCTGCGCTCCAAGAAGAAGGCCAACCACGGCAAGAAGCCCAACTGCGGGCGCGGCTGAGCCATAGCTCCGATTAGCCGGGTGAGGTCGTCGTGGACCACCCGCCAGGACCTCGCTCGAAGTGTCACCACCCGCTGCGCGGGCCCTTTCGCGCTACGCGGCTTCGAACGCTGACGCGGACCAGCTCCTTCGCTACTTCGAGGATGCGACCCTGGCCGACGTCCGCGGGGGGATGCCCTCGGGATAGATCTTCTTCGCCAGGTAGTACTCGACGGCGAAGGCCACCCCGGGTACGAAGCCCGCGAGCAGCATCGCCGCCAGGTATCCGATATTGAGCCGGGCCTTGATCACGAACTGGAACGACATGATCAAGTAGATCGGGTACAGGATCGTCCCGTGCGCGACGCCGTCGATCACCACCAGGGGCTTGATGCTCTTCCAGAGGCTCAGGTCCCACTGGTGCAGCGCCAGCGTGACGAAGAGTGTCAACAAGGTGGTTCCGGTGACGAAGGACATCAGTCGATATCGACGGAACGCCGCGTCCACTCAGTGTCCCCACAGCTTCTTCTTGGGCGCGACCGAGAGTTGGGCCAGGTGATCGTTGTAGGCCGCCAACTGGGGATCCTCGTCGCCGCGGGTGGCCTGGGCCTCGCGAGCCGCCAGGGCCTGGGCGCGCATGCGCTCTTCGTACTCGCGCCGGGCCTCCTCCTCCTCGGGTGAGGGCTTCTCGACGTGCAACATGGCCCACCAGCCAAAGAATCCCAGCACCGCGAAGCACGGCCACTCGATGGCGTAGAGGAAGCTCAGCGAATTGCCCCCGACGGCGCGACCGATCTGCCACCAGGCCGCCACCACGCACATCGTCAGCCAGAGCACCAGGGCCACGTGAACCACGAGGGCCCGCGGGGAGAGGAACTTCGAACGCACGGATGTCACCCTAGCGCGACGGGGCCGGGAGTCGGGGCCCGCGCACCCGTAGGATGAGTGACGTATGCCCATGTCCGCGAGCTCCTCCGGTTTCTCGTGGCATCACCTCAACCAGTGGCATTTCGGGGTGCTGCCGGTCGCGTTGATGGCCGTGGCCGCGGTGTTGTACCTGGTGGGTCTGCGCCGGGTACCCCAGTGGTCTCGCGCGCGATCGCTCAGTTTCGTGGGTGGCCTCGTCGTGACGTTCCTGTCGACGCAGTCGGTGCTCGGGGTCTACGACATGGCCTACTTCAGCGCGCACATGATCCAGCACCTCGCCCTGATCATGGTGGCCGCGCCCCTCTTCGCCCTCGCGGCGCCGCTGGACTTGTGGTACCAGGCGGGCGGCGCGCGCACCCGGGCCTTCCTCGACGGGCGCGCCATGGCGGTGCTGACCCATCCCCTGAGCGCCTTCAGATCG
>JAJZFO010000048.1 GCA_021805305.1 Actinomycetes bacterium
TAGCCGCCGAGTAGTTGCACCGCATCGGTCGCGACGCTCATGGCCGTGTCGGACGCGAACGACTTAGCGGCGGCGCCCAGGTAGTTGAGCTGGCGATCGGGGTCGCCTGCGTCAATGTTCGCGCACGCCGCGTAGACCAGCGCCCGCGACGCCTCGGTGCGGATCGCCATGTCGGCCAACATGAAGCGCAGTCCCTGGAGTTGCGAGATCGGAGAGCCGAAGGCCTTGCGCTGGGTCATGTAGTTGGCCGCGTAGTCGACGGCGGCCTGAGATATCCCGACGGCCTGGGCCCCGATCGTCGGACGAGATCGATCGAGCGTGTGCATGGCGATGCGAAAGCCCTCACCCTCCTCGCCGATGCGATGCGAGAGAGGGACTCGTACATTGTCGAAGACGACCTCGCCGGTCGGCGAGGCCCGCAGGCCCAGCTTGTCCTCGTGTTTGGCGACCTTGACCCCCCAGTCCTTCTCCACGAGGAAGCAGGTGATGCCGTGGCTCTTGGCCGAGGGTTCGGTGCTGGCGAAGACCGTGTAGGTGTCCGAGATCCCGGCGTTGGTGATCCAGTACTTCGAGCCGTTGATCACGTAGTGGTCGCCGTCGCGTTCAGCTCGACAGCGCATCGCGGCCACGTCGGACCCCGCGTCGGCCTCGGAGAGGCAGTAACTCGCCTGCGCGGTGCCCGCGGCGATGCGCGGGAGGTACGTCGACTTGAGCTCCTCGGACCCGAAGTTCATCACCGGGAGCATGCCCAGCTTCGAGATCAGCCAGGTCACCGACGTCGACGCGCACCCGCGCGCCAGTTCCTCGGCCACCATGGCCTGGGTCACCATGTCGGCACCGGCCCCCCCGTACGCCGGGGGGACCCACAGGGCCGGCAGGTCCATCTCAACGCAGGCGTCCCAGCTGTCCTGGGGGAACTCCTGGTCGCGGTCGTAGCGCGCGGCGTGGGGCGCGACGCGTTCGTCCACGAAGCTCTTGAGGACCTCTCGGAAGGCCCGCTGCTCATCATCCAATACGAACGTCATGCGGGCTCCTCGTTGAGTCGGCTACGGCTGGGAGAAAAGTTGTTCCTCGGTGACGGCGTCCACGAAACGCCGCTGCGCGGCGTAACTGTGGGCGAGACCGGCGAAGTCGGGCGTCGCCGCCGACGCATGCTCGCGAAGCCCGAAGAGTTCGAGGACAACGCGCACGTCGTACACCGTCGGCCCGCGTCCGGCCAGGCTGGCGCGCTTCGCCGCCACCAGCCCCACCCCCACCACGAGGTCGTGGTGGGCGATGCCCGCGACGTGCAGGTCGGCGCATTCGTGCTCCGCCAAGGTCATGGCGAAGCCCTCGCCGGGGGCGTTGGTGCCGCTCCCCGCGCCGGTCGGGGCGTGTCGCAGCAGACCGGGCTTCTTCGACCGGCCGATCTCCGGCGTGGCCGTCGACACGGTGGGACGCACTTCCCCACTGCGCGACACGGGCGAGAAGGTAGGTTGCGTCACGCTCCGAGACTACCCGCCCGCGCCCTATACCCTCGTCAGCCAGGCCTCGTACTGGGGCAACTCCCCGCGCACCGCCTGGAAATACGTGCTCTGGATCGCCTTGGTGACCGGACCCGGCGTCCCCTCGCCCACGACGCGGTCGTCGACCGAACCGATGGGAACGACCTCGGCGGCGGTTCCGGTCAGGAACGCCTCGTCGGCCACGTAGAGGTCGTCACGGCGCAGGGACTCGAAGCTCACCTCGTACCCGAGATCGTGGGCGATGGTCACCACACTGTGTTGGGTGATCCCCCGCAGGGCCCCCGCCTCCGAGGGAGGCGGCGAGACGATCAGTCCGTCGCGCACGATGAACAGGTTCTCCCCCGTGCACTCCGAGACCCGCGCGTCGGGACCCAGCAGGATGGCCTCGTCGTAGCCGGCCTTGATCGCCTCGACCTTGGCCAGGGTCGAGTTGACGTAGCCTCCGACGGTCTTGGACGCCGTGGGCATCGCGTTGGGCGCGTGGCGCACCCAGGAGGACACCTTCATCCGCACCCCGTGCTCGAGGCCGTGGTCGCCGAGGTAGGCGCCCCAGGGCCACGCAGCGATGGCGACGTTCACCGGGCAGTTGAGCGGATTGATCCCCATCTCCCCGTAGCCGAGGTAGACGAGGGGTCGAAGGTAGCATCCCTCGGACAGGTCGTTGACGCGCACGACCTCGACGCAGGCGGCGACCAGCTCGTCGCGGGTGAAGGGCACCTCGATCATCAGGATCTTGCAACTGAGTAGCAGCCGGTCGATGTGCTCGACCAGACGGAAGACCGCCGGGCCGCTCGGGGTCTTGTAGGCGCGAATCCCCTCGAAGGCCCCGGTGCCGTAGTGCAAGGTGTGGGTCAAGACGTGCGTCGTGGCGTTGTCCCAGTCGACGAGTTGACCGTCCATCCATATCTTCTTGGTGGGGGTAATGGGCATTTACAACCTCTCTAACAATCGAGCTGTCACTCCGGACGTCCCGAGGATCGCGGCGTCACCATCGAAGTCTCTCACCACGCGGGCGATGCGCGCGGCCGCCTCGTCCTCACCCAGGTGCTCGAGCATCAGCACCGCCGAGGAGACCGCGGCCAGGGGGTTGGCGCGATCGGTCCCGACGATGTCGTGCGCGGCCCCGTGCACCGGTTCGAACAGTGACGCCCCGGTCTTGGCCGGGTTGAGGTTCGCGCTGGCCGCGAAGCCGATCCCGCCGGTCACCGCGCCCGCCAGGTCCGACAGGATGTCGCCGAAGAGGTTGTCGGTGACGATCACGCTGTAGCGCGCGGGGTCCTCCACCAGGTAGATGCACGCCGCGTCGACGTGGTTGTAGTCGACGGCCACGTCGGGGAACTCTGCGCGCACGTCGGCCACCACGCGCGACCAGAGGTCGCCCGCGAAGGTCAGCACGTTGGTCTTGTGCACCAGGGTCACCTTGGCCACCGGCGCGCGCGTCGCGCGCTCGAAGGCGTAGCGCACGCACCGCTCGACCCCGAAACGGGTGTTGACCGAGCCCTGCGTGGCGATCTCGTGGGCCGTGCCGTGGCGTAGCACCCCACCCTCGCCGGCGTAGGGTCCCTCGGTGTTCTCGCGCACGATGGCGAAGTCGCATCCTTCGGCGAGTGACCCCTCGACCCCGTGGAACGGGCGGTAGTTCACGTAGAGGTCCAGACCAAAACGCATCCTCAAGAGCAGTCCGCGCTCCAGGGTGCCGCCGGGGATGCGCGTGTCGCCGATGGCCGGCCCGATCGCGCCCAACATGATGGCGTCGAAACCGCGCAACTCCTCCAAGGTGGCCTCGTCGAGCACGAAACCGTCACGCAGGTACCGTGCCGCCCCCAGGTCGAACTCCTTGGTGGTGAAGGACACGCCCGCGGCCCGCACCACCTGGAGCGCCGCGGCGGTCACCTCCGGGCCGATGCCGTCGCCGCCGATCACGGCGATCGAGTGAACGCGCTGGGTCATGATGGTCTCCTTGTTCCTCCCATTTTGCTCGGCGCGGCCCGCGACGGGCAAACCGGCGGCGTCTGCTCCGAGCCGACTGGGTAGAATCAGGACTTCTGCTCGAGTGGGGGATGGGCCATGGCGGTCGAGATTCATCGCATCACACAAGAAACGCTGAACAAGTTGCGCGAGGAGTACCACCACCTCACGACCGTGGGGCGTACCGAGATCGCGCGAGTCATCGAGGCGGCGCGCGCGCTCGGGGACCTGAGCGAGAACGGCGACTACCACGCCGCCAAGGACGAGCAGGGCAAGATGGAGTCGCGGATCCGCCAGATCGACAACGTGATCCGAAATCACGAGCTCGTCGAGCGCGACGAGAACGCCGACGTCGCCCAGCACGCCTCGATCGTCCAGATCGTCTACGAGGGTGACGCCGACGACGACTTCCAGGAGTTCTTCATCGGCTCCATCGAGGAGAAGCCTGAGGGC
>JAJZFO010000052.1 GCA_021805305.1 Actinomycetes bacterium
CGAAGATACCAAGGTGGGTCTGCTCGACGAGATCTCCATGGAGCTCGCGACGACCAAGACCCTTAAGGATTTGTCGGTTTCGACGGTCAAGTCGGTACGCCAACTGGTGGGCTCGCTCTCGGGTGGTCAACGCCAAGCGGTCGCCGTCGCGCGCGCCGTCATGCGCGAGTCCAAGCTGGTGATCCTCGACGAACCCACCGCGGCGCTGGGCGTTTCCCAGACCGCACAGGTCTTAGACCTGATCAAGACCCTCTCGAGCCACGGTATCGCCGTGCTCGTCATCTCTCACAACCTGAACGACGTGTTCTCCGTGGCCGACCGCATCGCGGTGATGTACCTGGGGACCCTCGTCAGCCACGGCCCCATTGCCAACTACGATCGCAACAGCGCAGTGGAAATGATCACGACCGGTAAATCCGATCGTGTGGCCGCGCTCGCCGCTTCGAACTGAAAGGTTCTCACTCGTGTCTACCGAGACCACCACTGAGATTTCCGCATCCGCGGCGCAATCCCCCGACGTCCTACGTTTGATGCTCAAGCGTTTTCGTCGGGGTGACAGCGGAATGATTCCCATCGTCATCGGCTTGATCGTGCTGGCGGCGTACTTCCAGATACGTAGTTCCGTCTTCTTGTCGACGGGGAACCTGACCAACCTGATGGTCCAGGCCACCATCTTCGTCCTCTTGGGCATCGCCGAGGTCTGGCTCCTCCTGCTGGGCGAGATCGACCTGTCGGCCGGTTTCAACGCGGGTCTGGCCGGGGCCATCGCGGTCATCCTGGTGGACCAGCAGTTCCACTGGTCCTGGTACTTCGCCGTAGGCCTCGCGCTCATCGCCAGTACCGGCTTCGGGGCGTTGTGGGGCTTCCTGGTCATCGGTCTGCGACTGCCGTCGTTCATCGTGACCCTGGCCGGGCAATTGGGCCTCGAGGGTCTGGTGCTATGGATCGTGGACTCTCAGGGAACCGGTGGATCGATCTCGATCCACGAGCCGGTCCTCTACAACATCGTCTACGGCGACTTCACCCCCCTCTTCACCATTATCTTCATTGTGGTCACGGTCCTCGGGCTCTCCTTCTCCCTGGTGCGGACGAACGCGAGTCGTGCGTCGCGCAACCTCGAGTCGGTCCCCATGCTGTTGATGCTGCTGCGCATCGCCGGTCTGGTGATCGGCGGGGGACTGCTCATCTGGATCTTCAACTCCAATCGCGGTAAGTTCACCCCGATTCACGGCATGCCCTTCGCGATCTTGATCGTGGGCGTGGTCCTGGGCGCGTGCACCTTCATCATGAACAAGACCAAGCCCGGTCGCTACCTGTACGCGATCGGCGGCAACGCCGAGGCGGCGCGGCGCGCCGGTATCGCGGTCAATCGCTACCGTCTCATGGCCTTTATGATGACGGGCCTCATTTCGGGCATCGCCGGCCTGGTGTACGTGTCCAACCTGAACGGCATCTCCGACAGCATCAACGGAGGCACCCTGGTGCTCTACGCCGTGGCCGCGGCGGTCATCGGCGGCACCAGCCTGTTCGGCGGGCGCGGCAAGATGGTGCACGCGCTCATCGGTGGCGTCGTCATCGCGACGATCTACAACGGCATGGCCTTGATCCAGTTGGGGGCCCCCCAGCAGTACATCGCCACCGCCCTCGTCTTGTTGGGCGCGGTCACGATCGATTCGCTGGCGCGTCGCGGCAGCACCATCGTCAAGTAGGGCGCGCTCCGAGCGCGGCACCGAGTACGCCCCGGCGTATCTTGCCGTTGGCCGTGCGCGGGATCGCCGCCACGTAGTGGACCTCCTTGGGCTTCGCCCAGGGTCCGATACGGTCGTGCGCGGTGGCGCCGATGGTCTCGTCGAGGTCGTGTCGGTCGCTCACGACCAGGGCGACGATACGTTGTCCCCACTCCTCGTCGTCGAGGGCGGTGACGGCCACGTCGCGTACGCCGGGAATCGACGCGAGGACTACCTCGAGGTCGTCGGGCCACACCTTCTCGCCGCCGGTGTTGATGACGTAGCCCAGTCGTCCGCGCACGCGTAGGACACCGTCGAGGACTTCGCCCGCGTCGCCGGTGGGGAACCAGTCGTCGCGGCCGTCGGGACCGGTGATCTGGGGTCGCGGGGCGTCGCGGTAGGAACGAAACAACGTGGGGCCCTTGACGCAGATCTGGCCGTCGACGGCGGCGACCTCGACGTCGCGGAGAGCGCGGCCGTTATAGACGACGCCCGAACCCGTCTCGGTCATCCCCCACGTCGTGATGACGTTGTCGGGTAGGTCGCCCGGTGGTCGGGCGCCACCCAGGAGCACCGCGCTGAAGCCGCTCACGTCGTTGCGGTGCAGTTGGGCGCGCACCAGGGCGACGTGCGTGGCGCCGCGCGCGGGCGCGAGCGACAGGTCCTCGGGCGGGCCCCACACCAGGCGCGCGTCGTCGAGGATGGCCCGCAACAGGACCGCGAGTCCCCCGATGTGGTTCGCGGGCAGACAGGGGAACCAGACCGGGGGGGCCGCGTCGCGAAGCGACTCCTGGGTGATTCGAGCACTGGCGCGTAGCGCGTCCCAGGTCAGCTCGACCGCCTTGGGGGTCCCGCTCGAACCCGAGGTCAACATCACGAGTCCGACGGCGTCGTCGACGCCACGGCCGCCGCGCCGGGGCCGAAGTCCCGTCGCGTCGCGTACGTGGGTGGCGCCCAAGATCGCCACCTCCTCGCGACGTCGACGCGGCGAGACGCGTTGGTCGAGCACGCAAAAGGCGGTGGCGTCGTTGACGCAGTCACGCACGGCGTCCTCGAGTGCGGGTCCCAGGGCCAAGTCGAGCGCGACGAGTGATGCCACGTGAGCACCTTAGGGCGACGCGGTGCCGGGGTGCGTCGGGGGCGGGGCGAGTGCGGGCGGTAGCGTGGAGACATGGTGACGACAGTGATTTCCGGTTCCCCCCACGACCCCGTCGATGAGTTTCGCGCCCTCGCGTCCCCCGCGTGGGAGACGTTGGGTGACTACGAGGACATCGTCTACGAGGTGGCCGAAGGGATCGCCCGCATTACCATCAACCGTCCCGAGCGGCGCAATGCCTTCCGCCCCCAGACGCTCTTCGAACTCTCCGACGCCTTCGAACGGGCCCGCGACGACATCGAAGTGGGCGTGATCATTCTCACCGGGGCGGGGGGCGACGCGTTCTGTTCCGGGGGTGATCAAAAGATTCGCGGTGACGACGGTTACATGGGTGACGACGACGTCGCCCGTCGCGGCGTGGGTCGACTCAACGTGCTCGACCTGCAGATCCAGATCCGCCGTCTACCCAAGCCCGTCATCGCCCAGATCGCGGGCTACGCCATCGGCGGCGGGCACATCCTGCACCTCGTGTGCGACCTCTCGATCGCGGCCGACAACGCGCGTTTCGGCCAGACCGGGCCCCGCGTGGGCTCCTTCGACGGGGGCTACGGCTCCTCGCTCTTGGCCAACACCATCGGACTCAAGCGCGCGAAGGAGGTGTGGTTCCTCTGTCGTCAATACGACGCCGCCCAGGCCTTCGACTGGGGTCTGGTCAACACGGTGGTGCCCCTCGACGAACTCGAGGGCGAAACGGTGGCGTGGTGTCGCCAAATCCTGACCCTCTCGCCCCTGGCGTTGCGAATGCTCAAGGCCGGCTTCAACGCCGCCGAGGACGGACTCGCGGGGGTCCAACAATTGGCCGGTGACGCCACGATGCTCTTCTACATGTCCGAGGAGGCCCAGGAGGGACGCAACGCCTTCGTCGAACACCGCAAGCCCGATTTCTCGCGATTCCCCAAACGTCCGTGAGCGCCTCGACCACGCCGGGCGTGGTGCGGCGTTGGGTGTTGGCGGCCCGGATTCGCACCCTGCCCGCGGCGGCGGTACCCGTGGTGATCGGGGCGTCACTGACGCGCCCGCGTCCCTACA
>JAJZFO010000238.1 GCA_021805305.1 Actinomycetes bacterium
GGTGTGCTGGTCGAGGTCGGACATGTAGGGGTCCCAGTACTCGGGGCCCGCGTGCCAGAGGTGATCGAGGTCGTCGAAGACCGCGAGCTGCATGTCGGGGTGGATCCGGTGGATCAGCGCCACCCGCTGGTCCGAGAGCGTGAAGACGATGGCGTCCTTATTGGCGATGTCGGTGGGGCCCAGCAGACGCCCCGAGGACTCGTCGAGGTGGAAGCGCCCCTCGCGCCACACCAGCCGGTGCGCCCCGATGCGCCAGGGTCGCCCGCTCTCGTGGGGCAACGAGGTGTAGGTCATGACGAAGCGGTCCTCGCCCTCGTGACGCACCCGCTGCACGCGCGGGTCCTCGTAGCAGTCCACGCCGGCCTCACCCGCGCGCGCCAGCACGTACTCGAACTCGTAGTCGCGTCCGTCGCTCGAGGTCAGGACCAAGACGTCGGAGATGTAGTCGAGGAAGCGCGGCCCGGCGCCGTCATTGAGCCGGTACCCCTCGCGCACACCGCGCGCGAAGAGGTGGTATTTCCCCTCGTGAAAGAGCAGGCCCGCGTTGAAGATCGCGCCGTAACCGGGCACCGAGCCGGCCTCGACGACCGGACGGTCGTGCAGTCGGCGAACATGGGGCAGGGGGTGGGCACTCAACGGCGGTCTCTCTTCTCGTGATTCTCGTCATCCTCGTCTCCTCGTGAGTCCAAGTAGTGACTAAATCCCATGTTGCCATGAACGACAATGAATGAGGTGCATACTTCATCATTTTGTAAGAGAGGTTGCGATGAGACCCCAGACTGACGCGCGCGAGTTAGTTCAACGCTTCGAGGGCAATCCGATCATCACGGCCAACGACTTTCCCAAAATGGTCAACGCGGTCTTCAACCCCGGGGCCACCGTCTTCGAGGGTCGCACCCTGTTGTTGTTGCGCGTGGAGCATCGCACCGGCCTCTCCTCCTTCGCGGTGGCCATGAGCGACGACGGTCTGACGAACTGGGAAATCGATCCGGCCCGCGGCCTCACACCCGACACCGACCTCGTCGAGGAGCGCTGGGGGATCGAGGATCCGCGCATCACGCGCATCGGCGACGAGTACTACGTGGTCTACGTCGGCTACTCGGCCTTCGGGCCACTGGTGAGCCTGGCCAAGACCCGCGACTTCATCGAGTGGGAACGCTGTGGCGTCCTGCAGTCGCCCGAGGACAAGGACGCCGCCCTCTTCCCGGTCACCTTCGACGGCAAGTGGGCCCTGCTGCATCGACCCGTGACGGCCGTGCCCGGTCTGGGCGCGCACGTCTGGTTGTCCTTCAGTCCCGACCTGCATTTCTGGGGCGATTCACGAGTGCTGCTGCCGGCGCGCCGCGGCGGGTGGTGGGACGCGAACAAGGTGGGACTCGGACCGCCGCCCTTGTTGACCGAGCACGGGTGGCTGGTGTGCTACCACGGCGTGCGCGTGACGGCGTCGGGGTCGATCTATCGACTGGGGCTGGCGCTCTTGGACCGCGACGATCCCTCCCAGGTGCTCACGCGCGGTAACGAGTGGATCTTCGGGCCCCAGGCGCCCTACGAGCAGTCCGGTGACGTTCCCGACGTCGTCTTCCCGTGCGGCTGGATCCTGCGCGATGACGGCGACACCCTGCACATCTACTACGGCGCCGCCGACTCGGTGGTGTGCGTGGCCACGGCCAGTCTGGACCAGTTGTTGACGCACCTGGGGGTGCATCCCTTCGACGCCGGACCCGCCTAGCGTCGCCGCGACGCGCGAGCCCGAGGGGTCCGCGCGGTTCAGCGAGCACGTGACTTCAGGCCCTGGGCGACGCCCGTGGCGGTCCCTAGTTTGAGGGATATCGGGCAGTTCGCCGCGAGCGAACTGGACGATCGAGAGAGGGCGGGCGAGTGGTGCCACGAAATTCCCCGCGCGAGGGCGAGAGGCGCGCCGACGTCGCCGATGCGGTGGTCCGTGGTGAGGACTACCGTGGCGAGGACTACCGTGCCGAGGACTACCGGGCCGAGGAATCCCGGGCCGACGTCGTGCCCGCGCTGGTGGCCCGGTGCCTCACGCGCGTCTACGGGACCGGAGACGCCGCCGTGCGGGCGCTCAACGACGTGTCCTTCGAGGTGCGTCACGGTGACATGGTCTGCATCATGGGCAAGAGCGGGTCGGGCAAATCGACGTTGCTGCGTCAACTCGGACTGCTCGACTCACCGACCTCGGGTCAGGTCATGCTTGACGGGGTCGACGTGACGCACCTGCGCGAGGGCCGACGCCGGGTGCTTCGCCTCAACCATCTGGGCTACGTGTTCCAGGAGTATGCGCTCCTGCCCGAGTTGAGCGCCGAGGAGAACGTGTTCGTGCCCGCGCTGATGGCCGGCACGTCGCTCAGGTCCGCGCGGGCGCGCGCCGCTGAGCTCCTCGCGATGCTGGGGTTGCACGATCGTGCCGCGCACCGCCCCTCGGAGCTCTCGGGTGGCCAGCAGCAGCGTGTCGCCATCGCGCGCGCGATGATCAACGATCCGCGCGTCCTCTTCGCCGACGAGCCCACCGGCAACCTCGACAGCGAAGCCAGTGAGATGGTCATGGTCGCCTTGACCCGGATGAACCGCGAGCTGGGGGTGACCATCGTCTTCGTCTCGCACGAGAGCGACGACCTGCGATTCGCCCAGCAACTCATCGTCCTGCGCGACGGGGCCGTCGTCGCGGGGGATCGACCGTGAGCGCGGCGTCCTCGCTACGCGTCGCTACGTTCTTGAGCCGGCGCGCGATCACGCGCGGCAATCGGGGCATCACGGTGCTGACGGTTCTGATGATGGCGGTGATCTACGCCGAGCTGATGTTCGTCCCTTCACTCATCCAGGGCGCGACGAACCAGATCCAGCTCGAGTTGCGCCAGTACGTGAGCGGCTCGATCGCCCTCACGCCGTCCCCCCACCAGCTGAGCATCCACGACGCCACCGCGGTCCTGGCTCGCGTGCGCGCGACGTCGGGGGTGAGCGCGGCCACGGCCACCACACTCGTCGGCAGCCAGATCAGCCACGCGGGCCGCACCAATTCCTGGCCGGTCCTGGCGATCGACCCGGCGTCGTATCGCGCCACGTTCGCGACCTCGCGAACGATGATCGAGGGTTCGTTCCTCACCCCCGGGGCCAACGACCAGATCGTGCTCGGTGTCGCCATCGCCGGCGCGGGGCGAACACGGGTGTCGACCTACGCGTCCTCACTGCAGAACGTGCACGTCGGCGACCTGGTCGCCGTGACCCTCTCGGGCGGGCGTGAGCACACCTTCCGGGTCCAGGGGATCTACCAGACGGCTCTGACCGAGGCCAACGCGAGCGCCTTCGTCAACCGCGCGAGGATCCAGCGGCTCGTGCCCGCACTGGGCGACGACGCCTCGACGATCTTCGTGCGCACCGCGCACACCGGGGACGAGTCCTCAGTCATCGCGAGGTTGCGCGTGGCGGCGCCGGGGCTCGGCCTGCAGTCCTGGGAGACCCTGGCCGCCAGCGTCAAGGACCTGACGGGTTCCTTTGACACCATCAAGTCGATCCTCAACGGGGTGTCGCTCGTCGTCGCGGCGATCGCGGTCTTCATCGTGACCTACGTCGATCTGGTCAACAAGCGTCGCACCATCGGCATCGAGCGCGCCCTGGGCATCAGCGCTACGGCGATCACCCTGAACTATCTGCTCAAGGCCGTCGTCTTCGCCGTCTTGGGCGTCGCGCTGGGGACCCTGCTCTTCAACGGCGTCGCGGTCCCGGCCGTGCTGCACCATCCCTTCAACTTCCCGATCGGACCCGTCACCTTGAGCCCACCGGCCGGTGAGCGTCGCGTCGACGCCCTCATCTTGCTCGCGGTGGCGCTGGTCGGCGCGTTGGTGCCGGCGTGGCGCGCGGTTCGCCTGCGGATCCTCGACGCGGTCTT
>JAJZFO010000165.1 GCA_021805305.1 Actinomycetes bacterium
GCGTGCCGCACGGCCACGTGTGTGGGCGACTGGTCACGCGCCAGACCCCTCAGCAGATCGTCGACCTGGTGCTCGCGCGCGAGGACGCCGGACGATTCCTGGTGCTCGCCACGGTGGTCGAGGGTCGAAAGGGCGAGTACTCGACGCTGCTCAACGAATTGGCCGCCCAGGGCTTCAGTCGCGTGCGCGTGGACGGGGTCGTGCACGAGCTGAGCGACCGTGAGGAGATCGTCCTCGCGCGGTACGAGCAACACACCATCGACGTGGTGCTCGACCGGCTCAGCGTCAAGGGGGCCAACCGCCAACGCCTCACCGAATCGGTCGAGGCGGCGCTGAAACTGACCAAGGGCCTCGTGTCCTTCCTCTTCGTCGACACCGACGAACTGGTCCAGTTCTCCGAGAAGATGGCCTGCACCCACTGCGGCATCAGCTTCAGCGCCCTGGCGCCGCGCGACTTCTCCTTCAACTCGCCCTACGGCGCGTGTCCGACGTGCACGGGGTTGGGCACCCGCTTCGAGGTCGACCCCGATCTGGTGGTGCCCGACCCCTCGCTTTCGCTGGCCCAGGGCGCCCTGGCCCCGTGGGGCGGCGCACGCTTCAAGTACTTCGACCGGCTCATCGCCGGTATCGCCGAACTTGGTGGATTCGACGTGAACACGCCCTGGTCCAAGCTCAGGGCCAAGGACCGCAAGCTGGTGCTGCACGGTGTGGACCAGAAGTCGGTGCCGGTCAAGTTCCGCAACCGCTACGGGCGGGTGCGCACCTACGAGACCACCTTCAACGGCATCGTGGAGTGGCTGGAACGCAAACGCAACGAGGCCGACGGCGACTGGTCGCGCGAACAGGCCGAGCAGTACATGCGCGAGGTCGAGTGCACCGCGTGTCACGGCCAACGGCTCAAGCCCGAAGTGCTGGCCGTCAAGATCCACTCGCACAACATCGCCGACGTCAACGCGATGACCATCGACGAGGCGATCGCCCTGTTCTCCACCCTCGAGCTCAACGAGCGAGAGGCGACCATCGGACGCCAGGTGATCAAGGAGATCGTGGCGCGCCTGACGTTCCTGATGGACGTGGGGCTGGACTACCTCACGCTCAGTCGCGCCTCGGCCACCCTTTCGGGCGGCGAGGCCCAACGCATCCGTCTGGCCAGTCAGATCGGTAGTTACCTCGTGGGCGTCCTCTACGTGCTCGACGAACCCTCGATCGGTCTTCATCAACGCGACAACCGACGCCTCATCGCGACGCTCGAGCGCTTGCGCGACCTGGGCAATTCGGTGATCGTGGTCGAACACGATGAGGAGACGATCCGCCTGGCCGACTTCGTGGTCGACATCGGGCCTGGGGCCGGCGAGTACGGCGGCGAGGTGGTGCACGCGGGTACCTACAAGGAGCTCCTCGACAACGCCGACTCGATCACCGGTCAGTACCTCTCGGGGGTACGCCGCATCGAGGTGCCCACCGTGCGCCGCGTCGGCGACGGACACCAGCTGGTGATCAAGGGAGCGCGGGCGAACAACTTGCGCGACATCACCGTGGCGGTCCCCCTGGGTCGCTTCGTCGCGGTCACCGGCGTGTCGGGGTCGGGAAAATCGACCCTCATCAACGCGATCTTGCTGGCCTCGCTCGAACGCCAGATCAATCGGGCCAAGACGTTGGTGGCCGAGCACGACACGATCACCGGCGTGAAGTACCTCGACAAGGTCGTCGCGGTCGACCAGCAGCCCATTGGCCGCACCCCGCGCTCGAACCCCGCGACCTATACCGGCGTCTTCGACAAGGTCCGCAAACTCTTCGCCGAGGTGTCCGAGGCCAAGGTCCGCGGGTACCAGCAGGGCCGCTTCTCCTTCAACGTCAAGGGCGGACGCTGTGAGGCGTGTGCCGGCGACGGCACGATCAAGATCGAGATGCACTTCCTGCCCGACGTGTACGTCAACTGCGAGACCTGCAACGGCGCGCGCTACAACCGCGAGACCCTGGAGATCAAGTATCGGGGCAAGTCCATCGCCGACGTCTTGGACATGTCGATCGCCGACGCCCTGACCTTCTTCGACCGACAGCCCTCGATCCTTCGTCACATTCAGGCCCTGGTCGACGTCGGGCTGGGCTACGTGCGCCTGGGCCAACCCGCGCCCACGCTCTCGGGGGGCGAGGCCCAACGCGTCAAGCTGGCCACGGAGCTGGCGCGACGCCCGACGGGCCACACGCTCTACGTCCTGGACGAACCAACGACCGGCCTGCACTTCGAGGACGTGAATCGGTTACTGCAGGTCCTGCATCGACTGGTGGATCAGGGCAACACCGTGTTGACCATCGAGCACAACCTCGACGTCGTCAAGACCGCCGACTGGGTGATCGACCTCGGGCCCGACGGTGGCCGCCGCGGCGGCGTGGTGGTGGGGGAAGGAACCCCCGAAGAGATCGCCCAACTGGCGACCGCCACGGGCCAGGTCCTGCACGAGGTGCTGGCGCAACACGGGAGGACCTAGTGTTCGCCAAGCCCTCGGGGATCCCTCGCCAGAGCGGCTGCTACTTGTTCAAGAACGAGCGCGACACGATCATCTACGTGGGCAAGGCCCGCTCGCTCCAGCAGCGGCTCTCGAGTTACTTCCAGAAGTTCGACGCCCTCACGCCCAAGACCCAGGCGCTGATGGACGAGGCGGTGGCCGTGGAATGGATCTTGACCCCGAGCGAGACCGACGCCCTGATCCTCGAGAACGAGCTGATCAAGGAGAACCAACCGCGCTACAACATGCGTCTCAAGGACGACAAGAGCTTCCCCTACGTCGCGATCGACGCGCGCAGTGAGTTCCCGGTGCCCTACATCACCCGGGGCAAGCACCAGCGCGGCGTGCGCTACTTCGGGCCCTTCGTCGACGTGCGGGCACTTCGCCACACGATGGACGAGCTCTTGCAGACCTTCCCACTGCGATCGTGCTCGTCGCACAAGTACCTCTACCACCAGCGTCTCGGGCGTCCGTGCCTGCTGTTCGATATCGCCAAATGCTCGGGACCCTGCGTGGGCGCCGTGGACAAGGAGGGCTACGCGCACCTCGTGGCCTCGTGGGCGCGATTCTTCGACGGCGACGTGCGCGAACTGCGCGAACTGCTGCGCTCGCAGATGCGCGAGGCGGCCGCCCAACAGCACTACGAGGCGGCGGCCAAGGCCCGCGACGGCCTCGACGCGCTCGAGCGCGCCGCCAGCGACCAGACCATCGTGCTCGACGACCATTCGAACCTCGACGTGATCGACATCGCCACCCAGGGCGGACGCGCCGCGCTGGTGCGTTTCCGGGTGCGCCACGGACGCATCATCGGACGCACCGTGCACCTGATCGACCGTTCCCTCGACGAGGACGACGCCGAGATCCTCGAGGCCGCGCTGCCCGAGCTCTACGACGACCCCGCCCTCATCGCCCCGGTCATCGTCACCAACGCGGCCAGCGCGGCGTCGAGTCTGGCGAGAGAGTTCCTCACGCAGCGTCGCGCGCGCCCGGTGGAGATCGTCGCCCCTCAGCGCGGGCGGCGCCGGCGGCTGCTCGACCTCGCGCACCGCGACGCCCTGGCGGTCATCGAGCGCGACTCCCTGCGACGACAGAGCGACCACAACGTGCGATCGCGCGCCCTCCAAGAGATCGGTGCGGCCCTTGGTCTCGAACAACCGCCCTACCGCATCGAGTGCTTCGACATGAGCCACCTCCAGGGGACCAACTACGTGGGTTCCATGGTCGTGTTCGAAGACGCCATGGCCAAGAAGTCCGATTACCGACACTTCAACGTGAAGGAGATCTTCGGCAACGACGACGCCGGCGCCATGCAAGAAGTGGTGCGTCGGCGCCTGAGCTACTGGAACGAAGACCAGGCGGCGAGCAAGTTCCGCCGCGCCAACCTGAT
>JAJZFO010000141.1 GCA_021805305.1 Actinomycetes bacterium
CGCCACGACGCACGGCGATGACGACGCCAGGGGCCCGTTGCGGCGGGCCCGGAGTCCTGAGCCCGGTCGCCGCGGTGCTGAAACGAGACGCACTACGCCGATCGCGCGTGCGCCGCGCCCCACTGTTGGGTAGCGCGACGGTGATGCGCTGGGCGCTCGAGGCCGCGTACATGTACATCGAGGAGGGCACCGACATCATCCGCGCGCACGGCAACGTGGGACTCCTCACCCGCTGCCTCCTCGGCGCCTTCATCATCTGTGGTGTTGTGGGTCTGGGGTGCGGTCAGTCGGCGTCGCACGGCGGACCTCTGCTAGTCCCGGAGGTCAATCGTGAACTTGAACCCGAGCGCCGGCGTGGTCATGAGTGCGTGGAACTTTGGTGAGCGGCTGGGCGTCACCTGAACCTAGTGCGTCGTGGCGCTCGTCGCTTTGGGCGTCATACTCGCGAGCGCGTGGTCTTCCTCGAGTCGACACCGCGGACCATGGAAACCGCGCGCGGTGTGACGGCGCCGCGATCCTGGTCGAGGGTCCCTGAAAGGGCGCGTCGAGCCGTTAACGTTGGTCCCGAGATAATTCATGACCTTCGCTTCCCACCACCGTGGACGACGCCACACCACGTTCTTCAACACCCGGCGCCGTCGCCTGATCGCGGCGGCGCTCGTGGTACTCGGCGCTGCGCTGGTCGACGCCGCGACCTCCAGTGCCAACGAAGTCGCCCGCTCGGCACCCGCGCTCGCTCCTCGGGGCGTTGAGGCGCCCGTTCACGTCTGTCAGCGCGCCACGACGACGAGGTGCTTCGCGTGGTCGAGCCGCGACACGTGGGCGGGTCACGGTCCCGTGATTGCGCTCTTGAACTTCCACCCGCTCGGTCAAGCACTGGGCGTGGTGGCCACGGCCGGATGGATCCGTACCGCGGCCACGGACCTGGGCCTCTACCTCGGTTACGAGGGACCGGGGGCGACGTCGTTGCCGCGGGGACCCGAAGAAGTACCCGCGGCGGGCCTGTCGCGACTGCTGGCCACGTTCAACTCGGGCTTCTACGAGCAGGACGCCGGGGCCGGCTTCTACACGAATCACACTTTGTACTTCCCTTTGGTCAAGGGACTCGCGACCGTGGTGCGCTACACCAACGGAACCGTGGGCATCACTTCGTGGCAGGGGGGCGCGAGGCCCGGTCCCACCGTCGAGATGGCTCGCCAGAACTTGCCTCTTCTAGTGAACAAGTCGCTCCCGACGCCGCTGAGCGCTCACAACTCGTCGTGGGGACTCACCCTGCACGGCGTGCCCGCGGTGTGGCGTTCGGCGTTGGGCATCGACAAGAACGGCAATTTGATCTACGCCGCCGCACCGGATCAGACCGCCGCGTCGATGGCCAGCGTCATGGTGCAGTTGCACTGCGTGCGGGCGATGGAACTCGACATCAATCCCGAGTGGCCCATCTTCGTCACGTACGCCGGACCGGGCGCGACCGGACCGACCCTGGACGTCGCCAATCCCAATCAGATACCCTCTCGCTTCCTCTACTCCAGCACCAAGGACTTCTTCGCGGTGTTCTTGTCGCGCGCCCCGGGTGAAGCCGCACCGTGGTAGCTCGACACGCGCGTCCCCGCTCACGTTCGACGCGGTCCTGGTGGTGGGCGCTGGCGGTGATCGTCGTCCTAGCGAGCGTCGGCGGTTACCTCTCGTCGCGGTGGTCACGGTCCGCGACCACGTCGCCCGCGACCATCGTCTCTACGACCCGACCGTCACCCTCGACGACGTCGTTAGCGCCGACCACCACCACGCGGCCCGCCAGTTTCTCCCTCTCGGCCGTCGGCGATACCGACCTGGGCAATACCCCCGCACTGCCGAGTGATCCGACGTCCTACTTCGCCCCCGTCACTGCGGCTCTGTCGGCCGACGTCGTCTTTGGCAACCTCGAGGGCACGATGACGACCGGTGGTCCTTCGAAGTGCGCACGTTCCTCCATTGAGTGCTACGCCTTTCGCGTGCCGCCGTCCTTCGCCCGCGCCTACCGGGCGGCCGGATTCACCGTGCTCAATAGCGCGAATAACCACTCCTACGACTACGGCGCCGTCGGCGAAGCCGCGACCTCGGCGGCGTTACGCGCCGCCGGCATCGTCCAGGCCGGACTGCCCGGACAGATCGGGCTGGTGCGCACGCACGGCGTGAGCGTGGCGTTCGTCGACTTCGCGCCCTACGGTCTGACCAACAACCTGCTGGACTTCTCGTCCGCCGCGCAGTTGATCGCCCGAGCCCGTCGCGAGGCCGACGTGGTGGTGGTCTACATGCACGCGGGCGCGGAGGGCACCGCGGCAGATCACGTGACTCGCACCACCGAGACGTTCTTCGGGGAGAATCGAGGCAATCCCTACGCGTTCGCCCACGCGGCCGTCAACGACGGCGCGGACCTGGTCATCGCCAGCGGTCCGCACGTGCTACGCGGGATGCAGTGGTACAAGGGTCGCCTCATCGCCTACAGCCTCGGGGACTTCACGAACTACGACGCCTTCGCGACCGTGGGCGACTTGTCGCTCTCGGCAATCCTGCACGTCACGATGAACGCGCGCGGCGTGCTCGAGGCGGCGTCGGTCACACCCATCACCCTCGAACCCGGTGGCCAGGCCGTACTCGATCCGACGCACGCGAGTTGGGCGTTCATGAATCGACTCTCGAGCGAGGACTTCGGCACCGCGGCCGCGCTCATTGACGCGCGCGGCCGCGTTCGTGTATTGCCGGGGGCCTAGCAACCGCCCGGTGGCCCCGCGCGACCCCGGCCGAGTGCGGGCGCGTCGAGCGTGCCCACGTTCAAGCGACGCGGATTGGGTCCGAGGTGGACCACGTACCACACGCCGCGCCACGAGATCAGCGAGTCAACGGCGACCGAGCGCACCACGCCCGCGACGCGATAGACGAGGCGCACTCCGGGCACGTGCCAGTACCCGATCGAATTCTCGCAGTCGCCCGGCGAGATCCATTGCGCCCGAGTGCCCGCCACGTTGACGCCGACGAAGGCGGCCGCGCCCTGGGCGACGATGACGTGGTGGTACCTCGCGAGGTCGAGTCGGTAGAGTGCGACGAGCCGCTCGCGGTAGTCGCTCGCGGGCGCGGGGATCTGACCGGTCTTCATCGAGACGTAGGCCGATTCGGGAAAAAAGAGCGGTGCGGCGATCGCCGTCGAATCCGTCGTGATCGCACGAAAGAGGGTGGACATCCGTTGGGTGAGCGGTAGTCCCCGCGAGGGTTCGACACGCTGAGTGGGGTTCACCGACGCCGTGGCGGCGCTCACCCACGTCGACGCCACGAGTCCCGCGACCACACCGAGGACGCCAAGATGGCCGAGGGAGGGACGTCGGCGTCGTGGGGACGTCATAGCCGTAGCCTACGCGCGCGAGCGAGGCGGGTCGGCTCGAGTCGACCACTCGAGGCGTTAGCTAGGGTGGTGATAACCAGGAGTCCATCACCATGTCGCTGTCCCTACGTCGTGTCACGGTCGTGACCTGTCTCGTCCTCGCGTCCCTGGGCCTCGTCCTCCCCGCCTCGGCCGCCGACGCGACCCCTTCACCCGGTGCGGTCGTGAGTATCTTGAACTCCACCGACGGGTATCTCGGCAACATTCGCCAATTCTTCCTGTGCGGGAGCGCGACGTGCAAGAAGGAGCGCGCGACGCTCACGAAAGTGGCCGCCCGGGCGATGAACTCACTCCTGGACCAGGCCAGGGGAGCGACGTCGTCGCACCTACAACGAAAGTACGTCGATACGATGCGTCAGTTCGCCCTCGACGTGCACTTACTCGACCAGTCCTACAGGGAATACTTCGTCACTCCGTCGAGCGTGACGTTGTCGGGATTGACGGGCAACGTGTTCTATCTGACGTCGGAC
>JAJZFO010000065.1 GCA_021805305.1 Actinomycetes bacterium
GGGCGTGAGCCCTGGCGGGTGGCCCTCCTCGTGGTCGAAGTCGACGTCGAAGTCGTGGTCGTGGTCGTGGTCGTGGTCGTAGTCTCGTGACGCCGGGCCCGTGGCGACCACGCAACTCGCCTGGGCCACGCGACGGGTGGGCTCCTTGTCGGAGATGTCGACCATGTGCAGCCGTCCGTCACCATCGAGGTGTGAGAAATGCTGTCCCGCCATGATCAACGCCCCAGATCCCCGGTGCCGCCGACGACTCGTCCCGGCGGCGCCATGTTAACCCCCTCGGCGTCAACGTCGGCGTCGTGGCGGTGGTGGGTTCCGCGTGATCACGTGGGTAGCGGCCCGCGTCGCGATGCGCAAGAGGTTCGTTAGGCTCCTCAGCATGAACAGGCGTGGGCAGTTCCTCGGTGGGGGCGACGAGCGGTGCGACCGCGTCGCTCGCCGTCGCCGGTAGGGGCGACGGTGGACGTCGCTCCTCGCCTGTCGGTCACGAGCCCGGTGACGACCCCGGTGGCGGTATCGGTGCGCCCGCACCGGCCCGACGCCACCGAGGGCGGCCACGGTCGCGACAGCGCCGATGACCAGATTGTCGAGGGGCCCTTGCGCGACCGCTACGGCCGACTCCACGACGACTTGCGCATCTCGGTGACCGACCGGTGCAACTTGCGCTGCGTCTACTGCATGCCCGAGGAGGGCATGACGTTCCTGCCCCACGCCGAGGTGCTGTCCTTCGAGGAGATCGAGCGTGTGGCGAGGGTCGCGCGAGACCTCGGGGTGCGCGCGATCCGCCTCACCGGCGGCGAGCCGCTGGTGCGCCGCGGCATCGTCGACCTCGTGGGTCGGCTCAAGGGACTGGGCTTCGAGGACATCGCGATGACCACCAACGCGACGCGACTCGCCCCCCTCGCCGGCCCCCTCGTTGAGGCCGGTCTCAATCGCGTCAACATCAGCTGTGACTCGCTGCGCCCCGATCGGTTCGCGGCCCTGCGACGTCGTGGGGACTTGGCGACGGTGTTGCAGGCCATGGACGTCGCCGAGGAGTGCGGCCTCGCGCCGCTCAAGGTCAACGTGGTGCTCCTGCGCGGGCGCAACGACGATGAGGTCCTCGACTTCGCCGCCTTCGCGCGCGACACTGGACGCGTCGTGCGCTTCATCGAATTCATGCCCCTCGACGCCCAAGGCGAGTGGGGTCCGGAGCAATTGGTGCCGGGGCGCGAGGTGTTCGAGCGCGTCAACGCGGTCTGGCCCCTCGAAGAGGTGCCCGACGCCGACCGCGTGGCGCCGGCGGTTCGATTTCGCTTCGTCGACGGCCGCGGCGAGATCGGACTGATCTCGACGGTCACCGAGCCCTTCTGTGGCACGTGCAATCGGCTGCGCCTCACCGCCGACGGGTCGATTCGCAACTGTCTCTTCTCCGACGACGAGCACGTGGTGCGCGACCTCCTGCGGTCGGGGGGGTCCGACGAGGACATCGCTCTGGTCCTGCGTCGCGCGGTGTGGGCGAAGTTCCCCGGGCACGCCATCAACGAGCCGCAGTTCCTGCGACCGCACCGCTCGATGTCGATGATCGGGGGCTAGGGCCGCACTGGTGTGACGCCGCCGTGAACCGCTCTCGGCATGGCCCGGCGTGACCGATCCGCGGGCGTGGGCTGGTCGCTGTCGCCCCCGAGGTCGCGGAAATTTCACTCGCCACGCCAGACGCGCGGCACTACTGTGAACTCGTACATCACGGTGCGGCGAAGGGGGCGACGATGTCGGGGGTGCGAGTACTCGTGGGGACCCGCAAGGGTGCGTTCATTCTCAGTGCGGACGGGACCCGTTCGTCCTGGGACGTGCAAGGGCCGTTCTTCGAGGGCTGGGAGATCTATCACGTCAAGGGTTCTGCCGTCGACCCCAACCGGATCTACGCGTCGCAGACGAGCAGTTGGTTCGGTCAGGTCGTCCAGCGTTCCGACGACGGGGGCGTCTCGTGGGCGCCGGTGGGCAACGGCTTTCACTACGACGGCGTGCCCGGCACCCACCAGTGGTACGACGGGACGCCGCACCCCTGGGAGTTCGCGCGCGTGTGGCACCTCGAGCCGTCGTTGAACGACCCCGACACCGTGCTGGCCGGGGTCGAGGACGCGGCGCTCTTCAAGTCCATCGACGGCGGGGAGAACTGGAGCGAACTCTCGGGCCTGCGCGGCCACGGGTCGGGTCCGCACTGGCAGCCCGGGGCCGGCGGGATGTGCCTGCACACCATCATCGTCAGCCCGACGGACCCCAACCGGATCTTCATCGCCATCTCGGCCGCGGGCGCTTTTCGTAGCGACGACGCGGGACTCACCTGGCGACCGATCAACCGGGGTCTTCGCTCCCAGGGGATCCCCGACGAGGACGCCGAGGTCGGTCACTGCGTGCACCGCATCGCCCTGCACCCCTCCAATCCCGAGGTCCTCTTCATGCAGAAGCACTGGGACGTGATGCGCTCCAACGACGCGGGTGAGTCGTGGTTCGAGGTGAGCGGCGACCTGCCCACCGACTTCGGCTTCGCGATCGACGTGCACGCCCACGAGCCCGAGACCGTCTACGTCGTGCCCATCACCAGTGACTCGGTCCACTTCCCGCCGGATGGCAAGTTGCGGGTCTACCGCAGCCGCACCGGCGGCAACGAGTGGGAGCCGCTGAGCAAGGGGCTGCCCCAGAGCCACTGCTACGTCGACGTGTTGCGCGACGCGATGGCGGTCGACGGACTCGACCAGTGCGGCATCTACTTCGGCACCACCGGTGGCCAGGTGTACGCCTCGCGCGACGCGGGCGACACCTGGGAGGCGATCGTGCGAGACCTGCCCGCGGTCCTCTCGGTGGAAGTGCAAACCTTGGCATGATCCGAGTCGTGCTACCCGCGCACCTCAAGACGCTCATCAACCAGCACCACGAAGTCACGCTCGAGGTGGCCGATCCCGTGACCCAGCGCTCGTTGCTGGACGCCCTCGAGGTTCGCTATCCCGTGTTGAGGGGGACCATCCGTGACCCCCTGACGCAACGGCGGCGTCCCTTCGTCAGGTTCTTCGCCTGCGAGATGGACCTCTCGCACGACTCACCCGATGACGAGTTACCCGACGAAGTGCGTCGCGGGGCCCAAGTGTTCTACGTGGTGGGCGCGATGGCCGGCGGCTGAGGGGAGCCGTGCGCGTCGGTCCAGTGAAGGCGCAGAACATCAGCACGAGCCACCCGTTCTCGCGCCGGTGCGCGATGGTCGCCACGCCGCTGCCGGTCTGGTCCAGGTGGGCGACTCGGCGCCCATCGAGGACCCTCGACTCGTCGCGGTTGCCCGTGGGGGAGCAATTGATCGACCGGTCGGCGTCGAGCGGCGCGCTGGCCACGAAGAAGGCCGGCTGCGAGACGATCCACGCCACGAGGTCCTCGTCGATCTCGTAGAACTACCTGGCCATCGCACCATTCAACTCGTCGGCGCCATCGTGCGCACGCACGACCTCACGCGCTCGTCGCCGGTGTCGCGGCCACCGCGCCGGTAACCTTGGCGCCATGACGAAGTATCGCGTCGGACAGGCCGCGCAACTCATGGGGGTGAGCGCGGACACCCTGCGTCGATGGGGTGAGTCGGGACGCGTCGCGGTCAGCGTCGCGGCCGATGGACGTCGTTACTACGACGGCGCGGACCTAGCGAAACTGGCCCTCGAGATGGCGGGCGACGCCACCGCCGACCAGCCCCGCGCGCAGTCGGCGCGCAACCGGTTCGTGGGCATCGTGACCAAGGTGGTCAAGGACAAGGTCGTCGCCCAGGTCGAGATCCAGTCGGGCCCTCACCGCTTCGTCTCGCTCATCACCCGCGAGGCCGCTGACGAACTCAAACTGGCCCCGGGGGTCGTGGTCGACGCCGTGGT
>JAJZFO010000324.1 GCA_021805305.1 Actinomycetes bacterium
CGGCTCCTTCCCGTCGATCAGGCGAAAGCCCCGTGACGGCTGGTACGGCGAGGGCGGAAGGGTCGGACGAAAATCTGACCGCGAGGTGGTCTTCTTCGAGGATGCCCCCCGGCGGCCGCTCAGGCGTCCGCGCAGGAAGAAGGCGACGATCAACACCAGCAGTACGAGGCCCCCGGCGATCTGAATCACTACCACGAGGTCTCCCCGGCGTGCACGGCGCTCCTCCCCCTCGACAGAGTCAGCGTAGTCAGTGCCGCCCGCTCACGCGAGTTCCGCGAACCCGCCGCGGAAATAGATGAGCGGACGTCCGCTGTGCGCGCGCGCGTAGGTCACCTCGACGACGGCGACGTCGTGGTCGCCGTGCGAGCTCACGACCATCAGGGTGCCTTCGAGGTGGGCAATCGCTCCCTCCAACAGGGGGGCACCGGCGGGACCCTTCTCCCAGGGTGTGCCGTCGAACTTATCGAGCCCCGAGGTCGCGAAGCGTCGGGCGATCGCCTCCTGATCCGCGCCCAGGACACTCACGCCCACCACGTCGTGCGCGCGCACGCGCGCCCAGGAGTGGCCCGCGGAACTCGCGGCGAAGGTGACGAGGGTTGGTTCGAGGGACAGGGAGCCAAAACTCTGGCACGTGAACCCCACCGGCCCATCCCCGTTCATCGCGGCGACCACCACGATGCCCGTCGCGTAATGACCCAGCACCTCTTTGTAACTCGCCACGTCGACCGGTGCCACGCGCAAACCCTACCCGGCGACCTCGCCCCCCGCACCGAGGACCCAGCGCGAGCGTCGACGACTCACCAAACCCTCACGGGCCAACTGCCCCAGGAGTCGATCGAGGCGCTCGCCCTGCACGTCGCCCAAGGTCACCGCGAGTTCACGTCGGGTGAGGGCTCGCTCGTGCACGGCGTGCAGGAGGCGTCCTCGGATCTGGCGGTCGGACCCCGCGAAGGGGGCTTGCGGGCGCGAGACCGCGGCCGACCGCGGGGCGGGGTCGTCGCCGCCCTCGCGCGCGAAACGACACGCACGGCGCAGGGGACACGCCTCACAGCGCGGCGTACGGGTGCAGTACCGAGCCCCGAGGTCCAGCATCGCCTGATTGAACGCCGCCGCCCCCGTGCGCGGCAGCAGCTGCGTCGCCAGGGTCTGCGCCTCGCGCGCCCGCAACGCTCGATTGGCGAGGGCGCGTGACAACACCCGACCGACGTTGGTGTCGAGGACCGCCACGGGCACGTCGAAGGCGAAGGACGCGACGGCGTGCGCAGTGTAGGGACCGACGCCGGGCAGACTGCGCAGTCCCTCGACCGACGTGGGAACCGACGCGTCGAAACGTTCGACCATGATCTTCGCCGCGTCGTGCAGCGCCTTGGCGCGCCGGGGATAGCCCAGTCCGCGCCAGACGCCCAGGACCTCGGCCAGGGGGGCGCTAGCGCACGCCGCGGGCGTGGGAAACGCGTCGAGAAATCGACGCCACGGTTCTCTCACGCGCCCGGTCGAGGTCTGTTGGAGCATGACCTCGGACACGAAAACGGCCCAGGGGTCACCGCAGCCGACCCAGGGCAGGTCACGCCGCAGCTCGGGCCCCGCACGTCGCAGAGCGCGTCGAAAGGGGGCCAGCGCGAACGGCGCGCCGGCCACGGTTTCGGCCGGGACCATCGCCGCCGGTCTCTCTCTAGATAATGGCGGGAAGTGGTCGCGTCGAGAAGGACGCGGTGCTGCCGTCGAGGGATTCACCGTCGATGACGAGACGCCAGGTGAACCGTGAATTGGGATTCAGCGGGATGGGCCCGAGGTTCACCGCGATGGGCACGTCGACGGGCGTGCCCACGGGCACACCCTCGGGCGCACTCGCCGAGAAGTCTCCCCGGATCTCGATGGTCTGAGGACCCTGCGGTGAGTCGAACTGGACCAATTGACCGTCCGCGTCCTCTAAGAACAATTCCCAGTGGTGCACGCGGTCGAACTCGTGGGTGTCCACCTCCACCTTGATCGCCACCGCCGACGGCGAGGGTTCCGGCCCGCTCAGCGACCAGCCACCGCCGAGGATGTAGAGCTTCCCGTCGGCGACCTGGGCGGAATCAGCGAGCAACATGGTGACGTTCATGGCCCCAGCCTAGACAATGGCGACGAGGGGATTTTGCGGCGCTGATCGACCCGCCGCGACATAATTTTCATTCGCTTGACCTGGGTCTTTATTGGGAATTTACTCTCCGTCGGGACGCGGGGAGGTCTCGAGAAGGTAGCCTGGCACCCATGACTCACGTCGAGCGTCTCGGACGCCTCTCGACGCTTCGACTCGCGAGCAGACTGCAAAAGTCTCGGTGGATCCTCACCTCGCTCACCGCAGTCGTCGTGTCCGCTAGCGCGTTAACCGTCCTGTCGAACCCCGCGGGTGCCTCGACCATCGCCCAGGAGAAGCAGCGGGCCGCTGACCTGTACAACCAGATCCAGCGCGTGTCGGCGCAGGTGCAGTACCTGGGTCAGAAGTACGACCTCGCGCACCTCAAGTACGCCCAGATCGTCAATACGATCACTAACACCAAGGCCATCGTGGCGGGGATCCAGGGCCAGGTGGCCTCGGACAACGCGCGCCTCACCTCCGACGCGATCTTCGCCTACGTCACCAACGGATCGGCCGCCACCGACAACCCCCTCTTCAACACCAACGCCGCGAACGTCGGCGCCACCGACGTGTACAACCAACTCGCCACCGGCAACATCGGTTCGGTGATCGCGAGCCTCAAGACCAACCGCGTCCAATTGACTCAGGAGCGCGGAGTCCTGAACTCCGAGATGGCGCAAGCGTCAGCCGTCGCCAACGCCGCCAAGGCCAACTACCAGCAGTACCTGACCTTGCAGGCCAACATCGAGCAGGCCCGCTCCCAAGTCGAAGGGCAAATCTCCTCCTACTACAACGCCATTCAGGCCGCGGCCGCGGCCGCGTCGGTGCACGCGGTCACCGTGGCCATCGCCACCCCCCAGCCCAGTTCCGGGGCGGCCCCCCCGCCCGACCCGCTGGGATCGGCGGCGGTCGCCGCCGCCGAGTCCTACCTCGGCGTCTGGTACCAGTGGGGCGGGGCGTCGCGTAGCGGGGTCGACTGCTCGGGTCTGGTGATGCTGGCCTACGAGGCGGTCGGCGTATCGCTCCCGCACTACTCGGGCGCCCAGTTCGCCGACACCGTGCGCGTGCCCCTGTGTGATATCCAACCGGGCGACCTCTTGTTCTACGGGTACGGCGGTGACGAACACGTGGCGATGTACGTGGGTGGGGGCAACATGATTGAGGCGCCCTCGACGGGGTACCAGGTCCACATCACCCCGGTTCGCCTCGGGTGGGGATTCGCGGGGATCGGTCGCGTCAGCGCCTAGCGATGTCGGGCGTACCCACCTCCCTCCATCTGGGTCCCTTCAGTTTTCATCTCTACGGCCTAGGCCTCGGCATCGCCGCCTACGTGGCGTACCTGTACGCCGAGCGTCGCCTTCGCCGTCGCGGCATCGACGTCGCCCCCTTCGCGCGGTACACCGCGGCGCTCATCGTGGCCGGACTGCTCGGCGCCCGTCTCGCCAACATCGCCACCAACTGGAGCTACTACTCGGGTCACCCCGGCCGCTGGATTGCCGTGTGGCAGGGGGGGCTCGCCAGCTTCGGGGGCATCGCCTTCGCGCTGCCGGTGGGCATCGCGGGACAACGTCACTGGTGGCCCGACACCCGACTCACCGCCTTTACCGACGCCCTGATCCCGGCGCTCATCGCGGGCTGGGCCCTCGGGCGCGTGCTGGGTCCCCAGTTCATGGTCAACGGTGGCGGCCACCAGACCACGTCGTGGATCGGGATGCACTACTCGGGTCAAATCGGTAAGCGCGTGCCCGTAGATCGG
>JAJZFO010000221.1 GCA_021805305.1 Actinomycetes bacterium
CGAGTTGGCCGGTACTGGACTCTCGTGGGCATCATCAACGGTTGGCCCGCCAGCGCGGCACCAAGCGACATCATCGACTCGTGGGAATGGTACTCACGGGCGCTCCGAGCTCACGCGAGTCGACCGAAGAGGAATTGATTGGTGCCGGCGTACGGACGCGCGTGCGCGTTGCGCGTCCTCACCTCTTACTGGTCGTGTGGTGACGTCATCGCGACAACGGACCCGACCCCGCGCCCGACACCAACCACCGGTGATCGCCCTTTGGGGGGCTCGGGTCGTTCCGATGCGCGCCGGACCTCCGCGCACCGGATCGGTGGGTCACTGTCCTCGAGCGCCGCGCGGACTCGGGCGAACGCTCAAGGAGATGCCCCACCTGACCGGGACACCTCGAGAGTGTCAGAATCGTCGGGTGATGAAAGAAGCCGTCAGTGACCTCGCCAGCCGCTCGTAGCTCGGCGAGCGAGTCCTCCTCGGCCCTCGAGCGTGGCGCGGACGTGCTACTCCTCTTCGCCAACGCCAGTGAACCCAGCCTCGGTGTGACCCAGATCGCCCATCGTCTCGGCCTCTCCAAGGCCGTCGTGCACCGTATCCTCTCGGCCCTGCGAAAGAAGGGCCTCGTCGACTTGGACGAGACGTCGCGTCGTTACTCCCTGGGTCCGGTCATCATCAGTCTCGGACTCACCTACCTGCAGAGGTTGGACGTACGAACGGTCGCCCTGCCCGAACTGACCAGACTCTCTCGCGAGACGAACGAAACGACCACCCTCTCGGTCCGTACGGGCTCCCACCGTGTCTACGTTGATCAAGTGACGCCGATGCGCGAGGTGTTGATGTCGGTCAAATTGGGAGTGCCCTATCCCCTGCACGCCGGCGCCTCATCCAAGGCCATACTGGCCTTCCTTCCGAGCGAGGAGCGAGACCAGCTCCTCGGCGAACCGCTCGCCAAGTTGACCAGCGCCACCATCACCGACCGCCGACGACTGCGACGCGAGCTCGCGCTGATCGTCGAGCGGGGGTGGGCGACGTCCGTGGGAGAGCGACAGAGTGGTGCCGGTTCCGTCGCCGCGCCGATATTCGACGTGCGGGGCTATCCGATCGCCGCCGCCAGCGTGTGCGGTCCGGCGGAACGGATGCTCGAGGAGTTCGACGTCTGTGGCGAGAAATTACTGGGCGCCACTTCACGGGTCTCGCAACGGATGGGGCACCTCGCCGCGCCGAGCGGACCGCTCTGATCTCCCGCGCCCGCGCCACCCGACGGGTCAGGTCACGATAAGCGCCGGCGCGGACACTCACCGGAGGACCCGGGCTTGGTATCGTAAGCGGAACGGCATCATCAACTAGCGGAACGCGAGCCAATGGTCGAGAATCCTCAGACACCCCTAGACGGACTTCGCGTGATCGACGCCTCGACGATATTGGCGGGTCCCCTGTGCTGTCAGATCCTCGGCGACTTCGGCGCGGACGTCATCAAGATCGAACACCCCCAAGCCGGCGACGGCATGCGAGGACACGGACGACAGAAGAACGGCGTCTCGCTCTGGTGGAAGGAGATCAGCCGCAACAAACGCACGGTGGGTCTCGACCTGTCCAGATCCGAAGGCGCGGACGTCTTCTTGCGGATGGTCAAGGACGCCGACGTGGTGGTGGAGAATTTCCGACCCGGTACGTTGGAGCGCTGGGGCATCGGACCCGACGTCCTCATCGCGATGAATCCCGGACTCGTCGTGCTGCGACTCACGGGCTTCGGACAGACCGGCCCCTACGCGGCGCGACCCGGGTTCGGGACCCTGGCCGAGGCCATGAGTGGATTCGCCTTCATGACCGGCAGCGCCGACGGTCCCCCCACGTTGCCCTCCTTCGGCCTCGCGGACAGCATCTGCGGCATCGCCGCGTCGTCGGCGGTGCTCATGGCACTGCGCCACCGCGACGTCACGGGCGGCGGCGGACAGGTGATCGACATGAGCATCCTCGAACCCATCATGACCGCGACGGGCCCCGCGCCCACCGTGTACCAACAACTCGGTGAGATCCCGATGCGCCAAGGCAACCGCTCATCGAACAATGCGCCTCGCAACACGTACCTGACGAGGGACGGTTCCTGGGTCGCCGTGTCGGCGAGCGCCCAGCAGATCGCCAGTCGCATCATGCGCCTGGTGGGCCACGCCGAACTCGTCGACGAGGCGTGGTTCGCCTCGGGACGCGGACGCTTCGAGCACGTCGAAGAAATCGACAAGTACGTGAGCGACTGGATCGCCGCGCGCGACCGCGACGAGGTCCTCGAGGCGTTCTCCCAGGCCGAAGCGGCGATCGCACCGGTCTACGACGCGCGCGACCTCACCCTCGACCCCCACATTCGTGAGACCGAGATGCTGGTCGAGGTGCCCGACGAGGACCTCGGACCCTTGCTCATGCACAACGTCATGTGGCGCATGTCCAAGACGCCCGGGCGGATCCGCCACACGGGACGCGCGCTCGGGGCCGACACCGAGAGCGTCCTCGAAGGGGAACTCGGCATGAACGCCGACGACGTAGAGCGACTGCGCGACGCGGGGGTCGTTCGATGAGCGACGCATTGCTCGACGTCATCTCACGGGGGGTCACGATCTACGACCTCGGGCGACCCATGTTCAAGGGAATGCCCCAATCGTCGAATCACCCGCAGTTCTCGCACAGCCTGCCACGACGACACGGCGACATGGTCCGCGCCGACGGCGGATCGGCGGCGAACGATCTCATCGTGACGGGCACCCACGTGGGCACCCACATCGACGCGCTCGCCCACGTGTCGCACGACGGCAAGTTGTTCGACGGATCCGACGCGCGGGCGTCGGGGGTCGGCGGGCGCTTCATGGATCTCGGTGTCCACACCATTGCCCCCATGGTCCGCCGGGGTCTCCTGCTCGACGTGGCGAGCACCCTCGGGCTCGAGGTGTGTCCTGGCGGCTACGAGATCACGCCTGACGACCTCGACGCCACCGTGGAGCGCCAGGGCGTCACCCCGGCCGTCGGTGACGTCCTTCTCGTACGTAGCGGGTGGGGACGGCACTTCGACGAGGGCTCCGACGCCTACGCCGGCACGGCGTCGGGCGTCCCGGGCGTGGGCGAGGAGGGCGCGCGGTGGCTGGTCGAGCGCGGAGCCGTCGCCGTGGGCGCCGACACCATTGCCTTCGAGCGCCTCGCCCCCGGCGGGGGCCACGCGTTGCTCCCCGCGCACCGGGTCCTGCTCGTGGAAAGTGGCGTCTACATCATTGAAGCGATGTCACTCGACGACATCGCTGCCGCGGGCGTGCACGAGTTCACCTTCGTCCTGACCCCGCTCAACCTCGTGGGTGCGACGGGCTCGCCCGTTCGACCGCTCGCCGTGGTGCCCAATGGCTGAGTCGACCCTGGCCCAACAACTCGCTCGCTTCGCCGTCGCCAGCTCGTTCGACGCGCTCCCCCCCGACGTCGTGCGCAGTGTGCGCATGCGAGTGCTCGACATCCTCGGCATCTGCGTCGCGGCGTCCTCCTTGGACACGAGCGCGAGCGCTCGGTCATTCGTCGCCGCCCAGGGCGGCAACCCCCAGGCGATGGGCGTCGGGATGGGCCGCCGGGTGCCCGCCACCCAGGCGGCGTTCCTCAACGGCGTGCTCGCGCACTCGCTGGACTACGACGACACCCACCTCCCTTCGATCCTGCACCCGAGCGCATCGGTGGTACCCGCAGCGATTGCGGCGGGCGAAGAGGTCGGCGCCGACGGCAAGACCCTCATCGCGGCCATCGCCTGCGGACTCGAAGTCTGCGTCCGTCTCGGCATGGCCGGCTACGACGTGGAGGCGGGCAACTCGACCTTCTTCGAGCACGGCCAGCACGCGACGTCGATCTGCGGCGCCCT
>JAJZFO010000235.1 GCA_021805305.1 Actinomycetes bacterium
ATCAACCGCACCGAGCTCGGTCTCAAGGGTGAGAGCGGCTACGAGCTGCCGGCCACCTCCTCGAGCGGACTGATCCTGCCCAACCAGAGCGCGTTCCTCGCCCCGTCGGCCAAGAACGACCTCTCGCCGACGAGCGACGCGGCCAAGGTGGCCTCGCTGCTCTCGGGCGACGGTTACACGAAGAACTCGAGCGGGATGTGGGCCAAGAACGGCCAGGAGATCACCTTCAACATCGAGGACCCGACGGCGTACTCCGACTACTACGCGGACTCCCAGTTGATCGCGAACTCGCTGCAGGCGGTGGGCATCAACGCCACGGTCGACGGCGTGCAAGCGTCGCAGTGGTACTCCGACCTGGCGGCCGGCACGTTCCAGAGCGCGATCCACTGGGGCTCGGGCGGAGCCAACCCGTTCCAGCAGTACCAGAACTGGTTGGACTACAACACCTTCGTCGCGCCGAGCCCCTCGTCGGCGTCGGGTGACTTCGGTCGCTACCAGAGCCCCGCGGCGCAAGCGGCGTTGAACAAGCTCGAGACCACCAACCCGACCAACGTGGCGGCGGTCAAGAGCGCGACCGAGGCGCTGGGTCAGATCATGACCACGCAGGTCCCCGTCGCTCCTCTGCTCTACGGCGCGGACTGGAACGTCTACTCGACGGCCCACTTCACCGGTTGGGTGACGGCGGCGAACCCCTACATGGACCCCTCGCCCAGTGACCCGGAACTGCCCGTCATCCTCATGCACCTGAAGGTGGCGAAGTAGTCCCCAAGTTCTGGTGGTGGTCGTGCGATGGGCGCGGCCACCACCAGTAGTACAGAAGCAATACCTCCACCGCATCCGCGTGCGGCCTCGCTTCCCCAACTCGGCGAGGTCGCACGAGGAAGCGGTCTCGAATACCGCGAATAATCCACTATCAGGAGATCCCTCTCGTGAGCACCAGCTCGAACCCCAGTGACCGCACTCGTCACTTCCCCCCCGAATTCCTCTGGGGTGCCGCCACCGCGTCCTATCAGATCGAAGGCGCCACTGGCGCCGACGGTCGCGGGCCGTCCATCTGGGACACCTTCTCCCACACCCCCGGAGCCGTCTTGAACGGCGACAACGGCGACATCGCCTGCGACCACTACCACCGAATGGACGAGGACCTGGACCTGCTGGCCGACCTGGGCGTGAGGGCCTACCGGTTCTCGGTCGCCTGGCCCCGGGTCATCCCCACGGGCACGGGCGCGGTGAACCAGGCGGGTCTGGACTTCTACCGTCGCTTGGTGCACGGGCTGCGCGAGCGTGGCATCGAGCCGACCTGCACCCTCTACCACTGGGACCTCCCTCAGCCCCTCGAGGACCGCGGTGGCTGGGTGAGCCGCGACACCGCCGACGCTTACGCCGCCTACGTCGACGTCGTGGCGCGGGCCCTGGGCGACGGTGTCGAGCGATGGATCACCCTCAACGAGCCGTGGTGTTCGTCGTGGTTGGGCTACGGCGCGGGCCACCACGCCCCGGGCAAGCACGACATCGGGATGGCCGCGGCGGCGAACCACCACCTGCTGCTCGCCCACGGCATGGCCGTACCGATCCTTCGCGGCGTCATCGACGACGCCAAGGTGGGGATCACCCTCAACCTGAGCGATCATCGGCCCGGCAGCGAGGACCCGCTCGACATCGCGGCCGCGCGCCGCGCCGACGGCAACCTGAATCGGCTCTTCCTCGAGCCGATCTTCCACGGCCGCTACCCCGAGGACATGCTCGAGCACTACGTCCACGTGTCACCCGGCTTCACCGTGGTGCGCGACGGGGACCTCGAACTGATCTCGCAGCCGCTCGACTTCCTCGGCGTCAACTACTACTCGCCGGCCACCGTCGTGGACGAGTCGCGCACGACCCAGGCGCGCATGGCGGGATACATCGTGGCCACCGGGGACCAGTTCCCCGACCTACGTCTGCGCGGCCTCGAGACCCCGGGGCGTGACCGCACCGGCATGGACTGGGAGATCCAGGCCGCCGGGCTGACCGCGCTCCTAGTGCGGATCCGCGACGAGTACACGGGTCTGCCGATCTACATCACCGAGAACGGTGCCGCCTTCAACGACTACGTCGACCCCAACGGACAGGTCCTCGACTACAACCGCGTGGCGTATCTCCAAGAACACATCTCGGCGGTACACGACGCCATCGACGCCGGCGTGAACGTGCAAGGCTATTTCGTGTGGAGTCTGCTGGACAACTTCGAGTGGGCTTTTGGATATTCGCAACGCTTCGGTATCGTGTGGGTCGACTTCCCGACGGGTGCGCGTCTGCCCAAGGAGAGCTTCCGTTGGTATCGCGAGGCGATCGCCTCCAACACCGTCGAGTACGCGCGTTCACCCGGGAGCCACTAGTACTGGCGTACGGGTCGCCTCGCGACGGCGCGCGAGGGACGTGGCGGATCGCGCCGCAGCGGGGTCGGCGGCGGTGAAGCGAGGGAGGTGGACGGTGCGACGTGAGCAGACGGGGGCGCCGCACGAGCCGCGCACCTCGCGCACGACCTTCAGCTCCCTCGCGGTGCGCGCGTATCGTCAGTGGTTCATCAGCCAGATCCTCTCCGTGTCAGGGACCATGACCCAGATCGTGGCGTTGTCGTGGCTCGTCCTGCAACTGACCCACAGCGGAGTCGCGCTCGGGCTCCTGAGCACCGCCGCGATGGCCCCCCTCCTGCTGGCGGGACCGTGGGCGGGCGCCCTGGTGGACCGCGTGGACCGACGTCGGCTCCTGATCGTCACCCAGAGCCTCTACATCGCGCTGTCAGTACTGCTCGCGGTGCTGTCATCCTTCGGGGCGATTCGGGTCTGGATGATTTTCGTTATCGCCTTCGCGTCGGGGGTCGTCGGTGCACCCGACACCGCGGCCCGACAGGTGTACGTCAACGACCTCGTCGGCGCGGGTCGTCTCTCGAGCGCGGTGAGCCTCAACGAAGTGGTCATCAATGCCTCGCGAGTCATCGGTCCCGCGGCGGGCGGGCTCCTCCTCGCGACCGCTGGCGTCGGTGCGTGTATCTGGGCCAACGCCGCCTCCTTCGTTCCGTCGCTCGTCGTTCTGCTCGTGCATCGCCGGGTGGGCGTCGTGCATCACGGGGACGAGGGTGCGACCCACGATCGACGTTTCATGGTCGGCTGGCGCTACGCGTGGCGCCATTCCACAATCCGTCTGGCGCTGTTCCTGGCGGCGGCGTCGGGAATGCTGTTCAACATGAACGTGTCGCTACCCCTCGTCGCGTCGCGCGTCTTCCACTTGGGTGGTGGGGGCTTCGGATTGATGATGTCGGCTTTCGGCGTCGGCGGGATACTCGGTGGTCTGGCGGCGGCCGGTCGCGGTGCGCCGTCGCGCCGATCGATGGTGTCCTTGGCGGTGGTGAGCGCCGGAGCGGTGCTGGCCACCGCGTCCGCGCGCGACGTGGGGCAGTTCTACGCGGGTCTGGTCGTCACCGGCGCTACGTCGATATGGTTCATCGCCCGCGCCAATACCCTGGTGCAGCACGAGACGGAGTCACGCCTGCGCGGGCGCGTCCTGGCCATCTGGTCGATGGCGCTGCCGGGGATGATGCCGCTGACGAGTCCGCTGGTGGGCTGGGTCGGGGCGGCGGCCGGACCGCGCGAAGGGTTCGGTCTGGCGGGCGCGGCCCTACTCGTCATCGCGGTGGCCGGATCGATCCGCGTCGGCGCGACTCACCCTCGTCCTCACGCGTTCGACGCGTGACGGCGCGCGAGACCCTGAGCGGTGTCGCGGTAGTCTTCGAGGGCCGCCACTTCGAGTCCGGGGACCTTGGCCCGGTCGTCCCACGAGCGAAGCGCCATGGCCGTGATGAATCCCGGGTGCGCCTCGAAGACGGCGCGCTCGT
>JAJZFO010000316.1 GCA_021805305.1 Actinomycetes bacterium
GGGGCCAAGTCTTCGACGAGATCGTCGCGGTCAAGGCCGCGTGCGCGCCCGCGCACCTCAAGGTCATCTTGGAGACGGGCGAACTCGTGACCTACGACAACGTCAAGCGGGCCAGTTGGATCGCCATGTTGGCGGGCGCCGACTTCATCAAGACCTCCACCGGCAAGGTTGCGGTGAACGCGACGTTACCGGTGGCCCTGGTGATGCTCGAAGCGGCGCGCGACTTCGCCGAAGAGACGGGACAACTGGTCGGGGTCAAGGTCGCCGGTGGCGTGCGCACGACCAAGGACGCCCTCAAGTACCTCGTCGTCGTCAACGAGACCGCCGGCGCCGCGTGGCTCACGCCCACGTACTTCCGTTTCGGCGCGTCGTCCTTGTTGAACGACCTCTTGATGCAACGACGCAAACAGCGCACCGGGGCGTACGCGCGCCCCGACGAGTTCTCGGGGGATTGACATGATCGACACCGCACTCACGTCGGGTCTCGGCGCGCTGGGCTACGACCCCGCGCCCGAGTCGGCCGCCCTGGCGCGCCTGCGCCCCCGTTACGGGCTCTTTCTCAACGGGGAGTTCACCGACCCCGCGCGACACGAGCAGTTCGCGTCGCTCAACCCCGCCACCGAGGAGACGCTCGCCACGGTGGCGCGGGCCAGCGCGGCCGACGTGGACGCGGCGGTCGCCGCGGCGCGCCACGCCTACGACACGGTGTGGTCGACGATGCCGGGGGCCGAGCGCGCGAAGTACCTCTTCCGCATCGCGCGCCTCATCCAGGAGCGCGCGCGTGAGCTCGCCGTGGTCGAGACGCTGGACAACGGTAAGCCCATTCGCGAATCTCGCGACATCGACGTCCCCCTCGCGGCGGCGCACTTCTTCTACTACGCGGGGTGGGCGGACAAGCTCGACTACGCGGGGTTCGGGGTGCGTCCGCGGCCCCTCGGGGTCGCGGGCCAGATTATCCCCTGGAACTTCCCTCTCCTCATGGCGGCCTGGAAATTGGCGCCCGCGCTGGCCGCCGGCAATACGTGCGTCCTCAAACCCGCCGAGACGACGCCGCTCTCGGCCCTGGTCCTAGGCGAGATCCTCCAGCAGGCGGGGCTGCCCGAGGGCGTGGTCAACATCGTCACCGGCGACGCCAGCACCGGCGCCGCGCTGGTGGAGCACCCCGGCGTCGACAAGATCGCCTTCACCGGTTCCACCGAGGTCGGTCGCCTGATCCAGGAGCGCGTCGCGGCGACGTCCAAGAAGTTGACCCTGGAGTTGGGGGGCAAGGGCGCGAACATCGTGTTCGAGGACGCACCCATCGACGAGGTGATCGAGGGCATCATCGACGGGATCTTCTTCAACCAGGGGCACGTGTGCTGCGCGGGTTCGCGACTCCTCGTGCAGGAATCGGTGGCCGACGAGGTGGTGCGGCGTCTCCTGCGCCGCGTCGACCAGTTGCGCGTCGGCGATCCGCTGGACAAGAACACCGACGTGGGGGCGATCAACTCGGCCGGGCAGTTGGCGCGCGTCCGAGAGATGTCGCGCTGGGGCGAGGACGAGGGCGCCACGCGTTACACCAGTGCCTGCGAACTCCCCACGACGGGGTACTGGTTCGCCCCGACGGTGTTCACCAACGTCGCCCAGAGTCACCGCATCGCGCGCGAGGAGATCTTCGGTCCGGTGCTCTCGGTGCTGACCTTTCGCACCCCGGACGAGGCCGTGGCCAAGGCCAACAATTCCAAGTACGGTTTGGCCTGCGGCGTCTGGAGCGAGAAGGGGAGCCGCACCCTGTGGGTGGCGCAACGCCTGCGCGCCGGGGTCGTGTGGGCCAACACGTATAACAAATTCGACCCCACCAGCCCCTTCGGCGGGGTGCGCGAATCGGGTTTTGGCCGCGAGGGCGGTCGACAGGGACTGGAGGCGTACCTCGATGTCTGAGCGACTCGACGTCCTGAAGACGTACAAGCTGGTGCTCAACGGCGCCTTCGCGCGCTCGGAGTCGGGACGCAGTTACGAGGTCACGGCGGCCGACGGGTCGTTTCTCGCCAACGCGGCCCAGGCGTCACGCAAGGACGTGCGCGACGCCGTGGTGGCGGCGCGCGCGGCCCAGATCACGTGGTGGCGCGCCACGGCCTACAACCGTGGGCAGGTGATGTACCGCTGGGCCGAGATGGCCGAGGGACGCCGCAGCGAATTGGTCGCGCACGTCAAGTGGGCCGAGGGGCTGACGACGCGCGCGGCCCAGCGCAGCGTGGCGCGCGCGATCGACCGCATCGTCTGGTACGCGGGTTGGACCGACAAGGCGAGCCAGGTCCTCGGGGGCGCGAACCCCGTCGCCGGACCGTACTTCAACTTCTCGGTACCCGTCCCGAGCGGCGTCGTGGGCGTCGTCGCGCCCCAGGAGTCGTCCCTCGAAGGTTTCGTGGAATCCGTGGCGGCACCCCTGTGCGTCGGTAACGCGGTGGTGGCCCTGGCGAGCGAGCGGCGGCCCACCCCCGCCCTCGTGCTCGCCGAGGTCACGGTGACCTCGGACTTCCCCGGTGGCGTGCTCAACGTCCTGAGCGGACGCACGGGTGAGTTGGCGGCGCACCTGGCCACGCACGAGGACGTCGACGGCCTCGACGTCAGTGGCGGGGGCGAATGGAGCGACGAATTGGCGCTGCGCGGCGCCGGATCGATCAAGCGGGTGTACCGTCCCCGCGCCCACGACGCCGACACCCCCCTACGCCGACTGCGAACCTTTGTCGAGACCACCACGGTCTGGCACACGATGGGACAGTGATGACCAACGCCTACGAACTCGCGGACCAAGCCGCCGACGAACTGCGCGTGCGCAGCGGGGTCGACGCCTACGACATCGCCATCGTGCTCGGTTCGGGTTGGAAGGAAGGGGTCGCGGCCCTGGGCCAACCCTTCGCGGAAGTGGCGACGGGGACGCTGCGGGGCTTCGTGTCCCCGACCGTGCTCGGACACGCCGGCCAAATCTTCTCCCTCCGGGTCGGCGACGCCACGGTGGCCCTGGTGTCGGGTCGGGTGCACCTCTACGAGGGCAATAACGCCCACCAGGTGGCCCACCCGGTGAGGACACTGATCGCCGCGGGGGCTCGGACCGTGGTGCTGACTAACGCCTGCGGCGGAATTGACCCGACCAAGGGGCCCGGCTCCGTCGTGGTGATCAAGGACCACATCAACCTCACGGCGACCTCGCCCATGGAGGGCGACGTCCCGCCCGCCCCGTTCGGATCACGGTTCGTCGACCTGACCGACCTCTACTCACGCCGCCTGCGCGCCGCCGCCCTCGCCGCCGCCCCGGAACTCAGTGAGGGGGTCTACGTCGGCTTTCGCGGACCGCACTACGAGACGCCCGCCGAAATCGCCATGGCCCGCGCGATGGGGGGGACGCTGGTCGGGATGTCGACGGTGCTCGAGGCCATCGCCGCCCGGCACATGGGCGCGGAGGTGTTGGGCCTGAGCCTGGTGTCGAACCTCGCCGCCGGGGTGGCCGACGCCCCCCTGAGCCATCAGGAGGTGCTCGAGGCCGGGCAGGCCGCCGCCAGTTCGTTGGGTGGGCTGTTGGCGCGACTCCTGCCGGTGCTGTGAACGAGGAACTCCTGGCCCGCGTGGGTGCCTGGATGGCGATGGACCCCGACGACGACGACCGCGCGACCATCGAGGGGTTGATCGACGAGGACGACGAGGTCGAGATCCGCCGCCGTTTCGACCGACCGCTCACCTTCGGCACCGCGGGACTGCGCGGTCCCGAGATGGCGGGTCCGGCGGGGATGAATCGCTGTACGGTGCGGCGGGCGACCCAGGGCGTCGTCGCGTGGTTGGACGAGATCGGCGTCGATTCCTCACGCGGGGTCGTCGTCGGCCGGGACGCGCGACGGGGCTCGGAACGCTTCCACGACGAAGTGGTGGGCGTCCTGCTCGGGGCGGGCGTGCCGGTGCTGGAGATGCCGCGACCCCTCCCGACCCCCCTGACGGCGTTCGTGCACCGGGCCCTGGGCACCGCGGCGGCGATCATGATCACCGCGAGCCACAATCCGGCCGCCGATAACGGGTACAAACTCTACGGGCCCGACGGCTCACAGATTGTCGCCCCCCACGACGCCATCGTCGAGCGCGGCGCGCGCGAGGCCGGGGCGAGCGCGTGGGCGCCGCGCACCTCGCCCCGGCACGCGGTGGTCGGCGAGGAGGTCCTCGAACGGTACCGGGCGCACATGGTGGCTCGCTTCGGGGTGGCCGCGAGTGAGCTGTCCCTCGCCTATACGCCGCTCCACGGGGTCGGTGGCGAGACCATGGTCGAGCTGTTCCGGCGATCGGGCTTCACGCGCGTGGCCGTCGTGGAGGAGCAATTCCGTCCCGATCCGTCGTTCCCGGGACTGCCCTTTCCCAACCCGGAGGAGGCGGGGGCGCTCGACGCGGTTCTGGCCCGGGCCGAGGAGGTCGGCGCGAGTCTGGTCATCGCCAACGACCCCGACGCCGACCGCGTGGGGGCGGCGGTGCGTGGCGCGGACGGGTCGTGGCGCGTGCTGCGCGGCGACGAGATCGGGTGGCTCCTGGGCTCGGTGGCGCTGGCCGCGGCGGGCGACGAGGACGTGGTGGCCACCACCCTGGTGTCCTCGTCGATGCTGGAGAAGATGGCCGCGAGTGCGGGAGTGGCCTACGTCACCACCCTGACGGGTTTCAAGTGGCTCACCAAGGCGGCCCCGGGGCGTCGACTGGCCTTCGCCTACGAGGAGGCGTTGGGTTTCGCGGTGGATCCGTGCGTGGCGGACAAGGACGGCGTGTCCGCCGCCCTGGCGCTCACGCGACTGGCCCATGATCTGTCGCTGCACGGGCTGAGCCTGCTCGACCGCCTCGAGGAGCTCGAAGCTCGTTACGGCGTGCACGCGGGCGCGCAGTTGTCGTTGCGGGTCAACCCCCCGCGGGGACGCGAGGTCCTCGACGAGGTGATGCGGCGAGTGCGCGCCACGCCGCCGACGACCCTCGGCGGGTTGGCGGTCAGTGACGTCGTCGACCTCGAACACGGCGTCGACGGACTCGCCCCCACCGAGGGGTTGATCTGGCGACTGGGCGCGACCGGTCGCGTCGTCGTGCGGCCCTCGGGGACCGAGCCCAAGTTGAAGTCCTACATCGAGGTCGTGGGTGAGCCGGCGGCGCCGGACCTGGCGGGTGAGCGCGTGCGCTGTGACGCGCGACGCGACGCGATCCGTGAGGACCTCGCACGACTGCTGGACCTGGGCGCCTAGGGATGGTTGATTCCGGGGTGCGCGTCGCCTAGACCTGAGGGAGTGGTCGGAGGGAAGGGGGGCCCGGTGTCGTCGCAAGATTTCGACGTGACGGCCTTCGACACGCACCTGGCGCACCGCGAGAAGCGCAAACTGAAGGTCCTGGTCTCGCGCGTGGACGGCCTGGCCATGATCCTGTGCGCGTTGATCGGGTTCGACACCTTCGGCAAGCTGACCAGTGAGGGCGCGGCCGCGGTCACGTGGTTGATCTTCATGGGACTCGTCTTCTTCGTCCCCTACGCGCTGCTGTGCGCCGAACTGGGGACGGCCTTCCCGGCCCAGGGCGGCCCCTACGTGTGGGTGAAGTTAGCGTTCGGCCGCTTCGTCGCGGCGCTGACCGCCCTGCTGTACTGGATCTCTAATCCGCTGTGGCTGGGTGGGGCCCTGACGATCACGGCGGTGGCGGCCGTCGACTCGTTCTTCGCGCCCCTGGGCCCCCTGGGTCGCTACGTCTTCGCCCTCGCCTTCATCTGGACGGGCGTGGCCGCGACCGTCTTCACCTTCCGCGTCGGACGCGTTGTCCTGCTGGTGGGTGCGTGGGTACGGGTGGTCCTCATCGGATTCTTTACCCTGACCGCACTGCTCTACGCCGCTCGCCACGGGGTCCACGGGGTCGGGACGGGCGCCTTCGCGCCGTCGATGGGTTCCTTCGTCGCGACCACGCCCATCCTCTTCTTCGCGCTGGTCGGCTTCGAACTGCCCAGTGAGGCGTCCGAGGAGATGCTCGACGTACGCGGCGACGTCCCGGTCAACGTGGTGCGCGGCGCCCTGAGCACGATCGTGCTCTACGGCGTGCCCATTCTGGCGGTGTTGCTCGTCCTGCCGCCGCGTCAGTTGACGAGTCTCGGCGGCTTCTTGAACGCGGTCAAGCTGATCTTCACGGTCTACGGCGGCCACGCCACCGCGGCGGGTTCGTCGCTGACGGGAGCCGGTCTCATCCTCGGCGACCTGGCGGCGGTGGGCTTCATCCTCACGCTCTTGAGTTCGGGGGTGTCGTGGATCATGGGCGCCAACCGCGGCTGGGCGGTGGCCGCCCTCGACGGGGCCGCCCCGCGGTCCTTCGGCGTGATCTCCGAGCGCTACGGCACGCCCCTCGCGGTCGACCTGGTGGCGGGCGTGGTCGCGACCCTCACCATGTTCGCGGCCTACTGGCTCTCGCACGGCAACGCCGCCAAGTACTTCTCGGTGGTGCTGGGGGTGGCGATCTCGACCTCGGCCCTGGCGTACCTGGCGATCTTTCCCGCGTTGACCAAGTTGCGCTACTCCCACGCCCACGTGCACCGACCCTTTCGCATCGCCGGGGGCAAAGCCGTGGTGTGGCTCGTCAGTGCCGTCACCACCGCGTGGGCGCTGGTGTGCACCGTGGGCCTGCTCTGGCCGGGCGTGGGCTCCTCACCCGCGGACGCGTCGTTGCCGACCGGGTGGGCCGGACAGCGCTGGCGTTTCGAAGCGACGCAGGCGGTCCCCCTCATCCTCACCCTCGTGCTCGGGGTCCTCTGGTACGCCCAGGGAACCCCGACGCGCCGCGCCGCGCGCGCCGCGCTAGAGAGCGGCGTCGCGTAGGGCGGCGTAGCCCGGCTTGATCACGTCGTTGATCAGCGCGAGACGCTGGTCGAATTGGAAGAACGAACTCTTGGCCGCGTTCAACGTGAGCCACTCCATGTCCTCGAGGGTCCAGCCGAAGACCGCGGCGCACGCGGCGAACTCGCGCGAGAGGGAGATGCCGCTCATGAGGCGATTGTCCGTGTTGAGCGTCACGCGAAAGCGCAGCCGACGGAGGAGTTCGATGGGGTGCTCGCTGAGCGACGCGGCGGCGCCGGTGTGCACGTTCGAGGTGGGACAGACCTCGAGGGGGATGCGCCGATCGCGCACGTAGTTGGCGAGGCGACCGAGACGGTATTCGTCACCCACTCGTTCGATGTCGTCGACGATGCGCACGCCGTGCCCGAGGCGCTCGGCGTCGCAGAACTGCACCGCCTCCCAAATCGACGGCAGTCCGAAGGCCTCCCCCGCGTGGACGGTCAGGTGGAAGTTCTCGCGCTGAATCAAGTGGAAGGCCGCGAGGTGTTCGGTGGGGGGGAAGCCGTCCTCGGGTCCCGCGATGTCGAAGCCGCAGACGCCCGCGTCGCGAAAGCGCACCGCCAACTGGGCCATCTCCTCGCTACGGTGCGCCTGGCGCATCGCCGAGATGAGGGTGCGCACGATGATGACCCGGCCGAGGGCGCGCGCCTGCGCGGCGCCGTGGGCGAATCCGCTCAGGACCGCCTCGACCACTTCGTCCAGGGTCAGACCGCGCTGCTGGTGCAGTTCGGGCGCGAAGCGAATCTCGGCGTAGACCACGCCGTCCAGGGCCAGGTCGTAGGCCGTTTCGGAGGCGACCCGTTCGATCTGGTCGCGGGTCTGCATGACCGCGAGCGTGTGGGCGAACCCCTCGAGGTAGCGCACCAGGTCACTCCCGGGCGCGTCGGCGACGAACCACTCGGCGAGCTCGTCGACGTCACCGGTCGGCAGACCCGCGTAGCCGATCTCGCGGGCGAGCTCGAGCACCGTCGCGGGCCGCACCCCGCCGTCGAGGTGGTCGTGCAGGAGGACTTTCGGGGCCGCGGTGATGCGCGCGAGAGTCAGGGGCGTCGTGGACATGGGTCAAGGCTAGCCAGGCGTCGACGCGCTACGCGCTGATCCGTTCGATGAGGAGGGACTCGTGAGGCGCGCTCTGGTCGCCGAGGGTGACCGTGTTCTCCAGGGTCGCGAGGCCGCGCCGCAGGTGCTCCTCGTCGTCGGCGAAGAGTTCGAAGAGGGGTTGGTGCGCGACCACGTAATCGCCCTCGCGCACGAGACACTTCACGCCCGCGCCCGCGCTGACCGGGTCCTCCTTGCGGGCCCGACCCGCGCCCAGGCGCCAGGCCGCGACGCCCACGCCGAGGGCGTCGACCGATTGGACGATGCCGTCGTGGGGGGCGCCCACGACGTGGTGGTGCGCGGCGGTGGGCAGGGTCGCGGTGGGGTCGCCCCCCTGGGCCGCGATCATGCGACAGTAGACGTCGTAGGCCGAACCGTCGTCGAGCTTGGTCGCCGGGTCCACGTCGATACCCACCAGTTCGAGCATGGTGCGCGCGAGCGAGAGCGTGAGCTCGCGCACGTCCGCCGGCCCGGCGCCGCGCAGGACGTCCACCGACTCGACGACCTCGAGGGCGTTGCCCACGGCGACGCCGAGGGGCTGATTCATCGCGGTCAGTTGCGCCACGGTGGCCACGCCGTGCGCGTGGCCCAGGCCCACCATGGTGCGGGCCAGCTCGCGGGCGCGGTCCAGGGTCGTGATGAACGCCCCGCGTCCCACCTTGACGTCGAGGACGAGGGCCCGCGTGCCCTCGGCGATCTTCTTGCTCATGATGGACGAGGAGATGAGCGGGATCGACTCCACGGTGCCCGTCACGTCGCGCAGGGCGTAGAGCTTGCGGTCGACCGGCGCCAGACCGGCGCCGGCCGCACAGATGACCGCACCGACACTCTCGAGTTGGGCGATCACCTCGTCGTTGCTCAACGTCGCGCGCCAGCCCGGAATGGTCTCGAGTTTGTCGAGGGTCCCCCCGGTGTGTCCGAGCCCGCGGCCCGAGAGTTGGGGCACGGCGGCGCCGCACGCCGCCACCAGGGGGGCCAGGATGAGCGAGATCTTATCGCCGACGCCGCCGGTGGAGTGCTTGTCAACGGTGGGTCGCGAGAGCCCCGAGAGGTCGAGACGTTCGCCCGAGGCGATCATTACCTGCGTCCAACGACCGAGCTCGCGCGCGCTGAGACCGCGAAAGAAGATGGCCATGAGAAGTGCCGCGACCTGTTCGTCGGCCACGGTGCCGGCCACGTAGGACCCGAGCATCCACTCGATGGCCTCGTCGCTCAAGTCGCCCCCGTCGCGCTTGGTGGTGATGATGTCGACGGCGGAATGGGTGCTCATGGCGTACTCCTGGAGGGTAGGTCGTCGGGTCCGAAGGCGTCGGGGAGCAGTTCGCCCAGGCGCCGGCTCGCGCGCCCCTCGCCCTGGTCGACCTCGAGGGTGGGTCCGGCGTGTTCGTAGAGGACCTGGCGACATCGTCCGCACGGCGCGAGTGGTGCGCCGTCGCCGGCGACGACGGCGAGGGCGCGAAGTCGCCCGCCCCCCCGTCGCACGAGGTCGCTCACGAGGGAGCATTCGGCGCAGAGGGTCAGGCCGTAACTCGCGTTCTCGACGTTCGACCCGACCACGATGTCGCCCTCGACGGTGAGGCCCGCGGCGCCGACGCGCACGCGCGAATAGGGGGCGTAGGCCCGCGAACTGGCCTCGCGCGCCGCGGCCCGCAATCGAGACCAGGGGACGTCGGCGGGCTCACTCACCACTCAAGAGTATCCCTGGCGTTCGACGGACCCTCGGGGGGTCAGTCGGCGGCGCACTCCCAGGCCTCTCGCCCCTCGCGCAGCGCGAAGTAGACGACCACCAGACTGGCGACGGGGTCGGCCCACCACCACCGGGCCCACGCCAGTGAGACCCCGATGAGGGTGCTCAGGGCGAGGAGGGAGCAGAGGGCGGTTTCGGCGGCGTCGGCGAGGACGAGGCGCGCGAGGGAGGCGAGCCCGTGCGCCGACAAGTGGCGCGCGCTGGCGCGCTTGGCCCACGCCAGCGCGGGCATCGCGACGGCCGAGACGACGCTGACCGCGAGACCCCACGCGTTCTCGCGGGGGTGGTGCGCGCCGAGCAGGGCCCACGCGACGCTCAGGGTGACGTAGATCGCCAGCGCGAAGAACAGGAGGGCCAGAATGCGGTGGGACTGGTGCTCACTCACGCGCCGGCGTGCGCGCGACGAGGTGAGGGCGAGCAACTGACCCAGGACCACGAACCCGCTGAGCATCTCGATCACCGAGTCCGCCCCGAAGGCGACGAGCGCGACCGATCCCGCCAGGACCCCACTGAGGAGGGCCACCACCCCTTCGCCCGCGGCCAGTGCCACGGTGAGGTACTCCCAACGCACGGCCAATTGTGTCGACCTGGCGCGCGAGGCGAGACGGCCCATCCGCCCAGCCTAGGGTGGGGGGCCTCCACGACGCGCGCGGCGATACACTGCGGCCACTATGACTGCGCCGCTCTCGCCCCATTTCACGCTGCACGACGAAGTCGCCACCGCCCTGGGCGAGGGGCGCGCGGTCGTGGCCCTCGAGACCACCATCGTCGTGCACGGCTTACCCGCGCCCCAGAACCTCGAGGTCGCCGCCGCGTGTGAGGCCGCGGTCCGCGCGGCCGGCGCGGTACCCGCGACCATCGGGGTCGTCAACGGCGTCGTCCGCGTGGGGATGGACGCGGCGACCCTGGCGGGCCTCGCCGACCCCGGTCGCCCCAGCGCCAAACTGTCCGCGCGCGACCTCGGCTTCGCGGTGGCCACGGGGACCAGCGGGGCGACCACGGTCGCCGGCACCATCGCCGCCGCCCACCACGCGGGCATCGCGGTGATGGCGACGGGGGGACTGGGCGGTGTGCACCGCGGCGCCGCGGCCACCTACGACGAATCCGCGGACCTGACCGCGCTGGCGCGCGTCGCGGTCCTGGTGGTCGCCTCGGGCGTGAAGTCCATCCTCGACATCGGCGCGACCCTGGAACGACTGGATTCGCTCGGGGTACCGGTGGCGGGTTACCGCACGGACCGGTTCCCCGGTTTCTACCGCGCCGATTCGGGCTTCGCCCTCGACTGGCGACTCGAGTCGGCCGCCCTCGCGGCCGCCGCGTTCGCCGCGCACCGGCGGTGGTCGCCCACCGGGTTCGTGGTGGCGAACCCCGTCGCCCCCGAGCGCGAGCTCGACGCGACGGTCCACGACGACGCGCTGGCGCAGGCGCTGGCGCACGCGGCGGCGGTGGGGGCCACCGGTAAGGACGTGACGCCCGTCGTGCTGGCGGAGTTCGCGCGGGTCACGGGAGGCGCGAGCGTGCGCGTCAATAGCGACCTGGTCGTGGCCAACGCGGCGGTGGCGGCGCAGATCGCCGTGGCGCTCGCCGCCCTCGCGTGACGCGAGGGCGGGTCCTCCTGGTGGGCGACGCCGTCCTCGACGTGGTCGTCCAGCCCGGGGCGCCCCGGGCGCCGACGAGCGACACCGCGTCGCGGATCCGGGTGGCCCGGGGCGGATCGAGCGCCAATATGGCCGTCGCCCTGCGTGCGGTGGTGGGCGATTCCCTCGAGGTGTCCTTCGTCGGCGCGGCGGGCCACGACGACGCCGCGCGCCTGGTGCGCGCGGACCTCAAACGCTCCGGCGTGGTGGCGCACCTGCCCCGGGTGAGCGCACCGACGGGGGTGGTGGTCGCCCTAGTGGGCGAGCACGGCGAACGGGCCATGTTGAGCGAACGCGGCGCCAATTCCGCCCTGCGCTGGGGGCACGTCGCGCGTTGGATGGACGACGCGCTGGTGCACGTGCACGTGTCGGGGTACACCGTCTTGGACCCCGCGACGCGCGACCTGGTCCCGCGACTCCTGACGCGCGCCCACGAGTGCGGGGCGACGACGTCGGTCGACGTGTGCTCGGTCGAGCCCCTGCGCCAGCTCGGGGTGCGCCCCTTCTACGAGGCGGCTCGGGGGGCCACGATGCTGTTCGCCAACGAGGAGGAGGCCCTCGCCCTGGCGGCGGCGTCCACCGTCGAGGAGGCCCTCGAGGTCCTGGCGGGTACGTGGTCGGAGGTGATGGTGACGCGCGCCGCGCGCGGGGCGCGGGTGCGACGGGGCGCGAGCGACTTCGCGGTCGGCGCGCCCGTGGCGCGGGTGGTCGACACGACCGGCGCGGGTGACGCCGCCACGGGGACCTACCTCGGTGAACGCGTGAGCGGCGCGGACGTCGTCCCCGCACTCGAGCGCGCGATGGGCGCCGCGGCGAGGGTGGTGCGGGGCTTGGGGAGCCGCGGCGACGTCACCTAGTCGCGGTGGTAGGGCACGCCGTCGCTCGCGGGCGGTCGGACGCGACCGATGAGGCCCGCCACGACGGCGATGGTGACCACGTAGGGGAACATCGTCATGAACTCGGTGGGGATGGGGACGTTCTCGTTTTGGAGGGCGTCCACCAGGTACGCCGAGACCCCGAACAAGAGGGAGGCCACCACCGCGCCCGACGGCTTCCACTTGCCGAAGATCATGGCGGCGAGGGCGATGTAGCCCAGTCCCGAGGTGATGCCGGGTTGGAACTGCCCCTGGATGGCGATGAAGGCGACCCCGCCCAGTCCGGCCACCGCGCCGCCCAGGATGACCGTGGTGTAGCGCACCCGCGCGACGTTGATGCCCACCGACTCCGCGGCCTTGGGGTGTTCGCCGACGGCGCGCACGCGTAGTCCCCAGCGCGTGCGAAAGAGTCCGAAACTGATGAGCGCCACCAGGGCCCCGGCGGCGTAGAAGAACACCGTCTCGTTGAACAGGGCCGGGCCGATGATGGGAATCTTCGAGAGCAGCGGGAGGGCGACGTTCGAGGGCTGGTTGCCCACGTTGAGGTTGGGGTAGGGCGCCAGCACCTGGATGTTGAGGTAGCTCGAGATCGAACTCATGAGCGTGACCAGGACGACGCCCACCACGATCTGGTCGGCGACGTAGCGCACGGCGAACAGCGCGAGGAGCCAGCCGATGAGTCCCCCCACCACGATGCCCACGAGGGCGGCCAACCAGAAACTGTTGGTCACCGAGTCCACCATGGCCCCGGCGAGGGCGCCCCCGATGAATTGGCCCTCGATGGCGATGTTCACGACGCCCGATCGTTCGCACAGGACGCCCGAGAGTGAGCCGTAGATGAGGACCATGGCAATCGAGAGTGAGCCGATGAGGACCGAAGTGAAGTTGAGCGAACTCACGGGCGAGGGTCCGGGTTGACGCGTGGCCCACAGCAAGAGGGCGATGAAGAACAACACGCCGCCGAGGCCGAAGCGCACCAGGGCCCCCGCGGGTCGCCGGATCCACGTCTCGACGCCCAAGCCCACGGTGAGCAGCCCGAGTCCCAGGTTCCACCACCGGGTGAGGACGGTGAGCGGGGCCAGGTTCCAGGGTGCGCCCGACGAGGTGTTGACCGGGGTGAAGGTGAACTGCGAATGCGCCCCCGCGAGCGAACCGAACCCGAAGGCCAGCATCACGAAGAGGCCCAGGACGATGGTGAGCACGCCGATGACCCGACGCCGCCCGACCGGCGCGCGCACCACGGCCACCTCGCGGGGCGCCGCGACGTCGAGCGTACTCACGATCCCCATCCCTTGTTGGCCAGCTGAAATGACTGGGCGCGCGAGCGCAGGCGGAAGATCTCGGTGATGAGGACGGGACTGGCGACGAAGAGGACGACCACCGACTGGATGATGGTCGCGAGGTCCAGGGGAATCCCGGTGGCCGCCTGCATGGCGCGCCCGCCGACGCCCAGGGCGGCGAAGAGGAGCGACCCCCAGACGATCCCCACGGGCTGCAGACGCCCGAGCAGGGCGATGGTGATCGCCGTGAAGCCGATCCCCGCCGAGCCGATGAGGAAGCCGCCGTCGATGTAGTGCGTGGTGCTGGCCGCTTGGACCACGCCGGCGAGTCCGGCCAAGCCACCCGAGACCAGGAAGACGGCGAGCACGATGGTCTTGGGATTGATGCCCGAGGCGCGCGCGGCGTGGGGGTTGGCCCCGGTGACCCGGAAGTCGAAGCCGAGCGAGGAGCGCTTGAGGAACCAGACGGCGAAGACGACCACCGCGGCGGCGACGAAGATCCCGTAGCTGACGCGCAAACCCGACTTGGTCCCGAAGAGGGGGTTGAGGGTGGCGGTCGAATCAAAGTTGCGCGAAATGTCATTGGACTGACCCGGTAGCTGCAACGCCGTCGAGGTCAACGCGTAGATCAGAATCGCGTTGATCACGTAGTTGAACATCAGGGTCACGATCACCTCGTGCGCGCCGGTGTAGGCCTTGAGGGCCCCGGGCACCAGGCCGCACACCGCGCCGCCCACGACGCCCGCCACCAGGGTGAGGGGGAGGTGCCAGATCATCGGCAGGTGGATCATGGAGGCGACCGCGGTGCCGACGATGGCCCCCAGGATCGCCTGGCCGTTGGCGCCGATGTTGAAGATGCCGGTTTGAAAGGCGATGCCCACGCCGATGCTGGCGATGACCAGGGGGGTGGCGTAGGTCAGGGTCTCCGACAGGGGCGTGAGGGTCTGGCTCCAGCCGTGACCGGTGGTGATCGCGTGAACGAACAACGTGGGGTCGAGGATCGAGCCGGTCACCATGGCGCGGTAGGCGGCGGCCACGGTGTCGAACGTCAATTTGAGGGTGCCGGCGAACGAGCCCACGTGGTGAAAACTGTGCCGCCACGAATCGAGCACCGGCGCCGAGGTCACCGTGATGATCACCGCGCCAATCACGACGCCCAGGATGAGCGCCAGGACCGTCAAGGTGACGGGACTGGTGGCGTTGTAGCGGGCCCACCAGTTGTGGCGAGGGGGCGTCGTCGCGGGTGGGGCCGGACTCGGCGAGGGGGTCGGGGTGGTGCTGAGCTCAGACATGGGTCCCCGCGCCCGAACCCGCCATGAGGAGGCCGATGTCCTCGCGACTGGTGGAGGGGTCGACGATACCGGTGATGCGCCCCGCGTACATGACGGCGATGCGGTCGCCCAGGGCCACGACCTCGTCGAGTTCGGAGGAGATGATGAAGACGCCGAGGCCCTCGTTACGCTGATTGACGATCTGGCGGTGGACGTACTCAATGGAACCGACGTCGAGTCCGCGGGTCGGCTGCGAGGCCATGAAGCACGAGAGGGGACGCGAGAGTTCGCGGGCGACGATGACCTTCTGCTGGTTCCCCCCCGAGAGGGAGCTCGCCGCGGCCGCGACGCCGGTGGTGCGGATGTCGAATCGTTCGACCAGGGCCGTGGCGTTGGTGTCGACGGCGCCCAGGTTTCGCGTACCGCGGCGCGCGAAGGGGGCCCGACGCGGGGTGTTGAGGACGAGGTTGTCCGCCACGCTCATGGAGAGGACGAGGCCGTCGCGTTGACGGTCCTCGGGGACGTGTCCGAGACCCGCGTCCAGGATCGCGCGCGGCGAGCGGTTGGTGATGTCGCGTCCGTGCAGGGAGATCGTCCCGGATTCGACGCGACGAAGGCCGGCGATCGCCTCGGCGAGCTCGGTCTGGCCGTTACCCTGCACGCCCGCCAGCGCGACGATCTCGCCGGCGTGCACGTTGAGCGAGACCCCGTTGACCACGGCGAGTCCCCGGTCGTCGCGCACGACGACGTCGCGCAGTTCGAGGACCACGTCGCCGGGGGCCGTGGACTCCTTGCGCACCGTCAGGTTCACTTCACGGCCCACCATGAGTGCGGCGAGTTCGTTCTCGGATTCGCTGGGCGGCACCGACTCGATGACGCGA
>JAJZFO010000014.1 GCA_021805305.1 Actinomycetes bacterium
ACTATTCCGTCAAGAGCGCGAGCACGGTTTCTTCGGGAGCGCTGACTAGCGCGTTCGAGGGATCAGGTGCCCGGTAGTCGGGGCAGTGCGGGCAAGTTGATGGGAATCAGGGTGGTGCCCAGGAGTGCTGACGCGGACTGCACGTCCGCGAGAACGGCCGCCCGGTCTTGACTGAGCATGTTCTCGTGCTGCGACAGGCTGGCGGTGTCCATGTGAAACGGTGTCGCGCCGAAGTAGTTACGGATGTCGAGGATCGTGGCCACGCCGTCGTAGGTCAGCCACTTGACGACGGAGGCGAGCGCCGCGTCGACCTTCTTGCCCGGGGCCGTGTCGCTCACCTGGATGTTGTTCGTCATGTCCGAGATGGGTCCGCTGGCGAACGAACAGACCGTCTGGTCCTGTAACAGATAGTTCTTCACCGTCTTGAGGTTCGCGGGACTCAGCGTCTGCGAGAGGTCGGCGCGGTAGAAGGAGAAACTCTCCTTGAGGGCGAAGATGCAGGGCGCGGCGTCGGCGTTGATCAGCTTGATGGTGCCATTTTGCTGCGCCGTGTCCTCGGACTTGGAGAGGGGGTGGGGCAGGTCGGTGATCACCGAGACCGCGACGACCAAGATGACGCCGACCGTGGCGAGGAACCAGGGACGCCGGTACCAGACGGCCTTCGCGATGGTCAGCGACGACGAGGGCATCGAACCCGGGTCGAAGGCGACGTCTGAATGGTGCGTAGGGCTCGAAGTCATTGATTCAGACTAACGGTCTCGAATCGCAGCGCCTCGGCGAATTGGGCCTGCGCGGCGGTACTCAGGGTGAACACCCCCGTGGCGCTCTCGTGGGCGGCGGGGGCGGCGAAGCCCAGGAGCTGCGAGGTCGGGCTCAGGAAATAGACGAGGGAGTTGTGCGCCGTCTGGGCGGCGGAGGATCCGACTCGCACCTGAACGCCGTAGGCCTTCCAGACGGCGTTGAGGCGGGTGAGCGGACCGGTGACGAAGTGAACGTTGGCGTAGGACCCGAGCCCGGTGGCGCTCAACGCCGCGGGGACGCCCGGGGCCGGGGGGGCGAAGGGGTCGGTGTTGACCACGATGACGTTGATCCGCGGGGCCGAGGGGCCGAGGTCGGTGAGTACCCGTCGCAGTTCGCCACCGAGGACGGGGCAGATGTCGGTACAGTTCTGGTCGAAGAAGGTGACCAGGGTGAAACGCCCCCTCGCCTGGACCGTCCCGTAGGGGTGGCCGCGCTGGTCGTGCAGGGTGAAGGCCGGTGCCGGCACGTTCGCCAGGAGCTTGAGGTGCAGTACGGCGGCGTTCGCGGCGACGGGGCTCGACGGCACCCGGGTCGCGGCCGGCGCCACCGTCGACGGCGTCACGAAGGTTGGCGTGGTGTTCGACGTCGAGGTGGACGGTAGGCCGAGGTTGCCGAAGTAGTGTTCGACGGCCTGACCGCCGAGTCCGAGGATCGCGAGCGCGGCGACGCCTCCCCAGAGGGCCTTTTTGGGAATCCGTCCCACGATGCGCCCCGCGCCGTCTTCGCTGATCGCGCTCAGTTCGTGACGAAAGGCGTTTCGCCGGTCCTCTTCGCTCAGTTCGTGGTCCGGGGCCTGTTCGCTCATATGACCAAATGAGTCTAATGACGGGCTCACCCCGTGGTTCCCCGAGCGCCGGGGGCGCTGTATATGCTGAAGCCACCATGGTCGAGCCCCGCGACACCCCCCCGGCGCCGGTCGTAGCACGTCTCTCGCGGCGCGAGGCGTGGCGCCTCCACACGTACCTCGCGCTGGGCCTCGCGTTGTGCGTGGCGGCGTTCTGGTTTGAACTCTCGAGGGCCCTGGGCGGCAACGCGTTGAGCTGGGCTTACGTGTTCGAGTGGCCGCTGCTGGGCGCCTTCGCGATCTACATGTGGTGGCAACTCTTGCACCCGGGTCGCGACAATCGGGTGAATCGCAAGGTCAAATCCCTCGACCCCTCCTTTAACGGCATGCTCGAGCGCTGGGAGGAGTCGCGCGACGACGCGGCCGCGTCGCGCGATGACGCCGAGTCCACGGGCGACTGATCCCGGAAGCGCTGACTAACCTACACACAATGTCGTACGTCACTCAGAATTGGTCGTTCGACCCCGTGGCGGTGCTGATGTTGCTCACGGTCGTGGCCCACGAGGTCGGACTGTCGCGGCTCGCCCGGCGGTCTCGTCCCGCGGCGCAGCGGCGTCGGCGCCGACGAGCCCTCGCCTTCTACGCCGGATTGGTGACGTTGGCGCTGTCCATCATGTCGCCCCTGGACTACTGGTCGTCGCGGTACTTCTTCGTGCACATGATTGATCACCTGTTCCTCGCCTTCTTCGCGCCCATCCTCCTCGTGTTCGGTGCCCCGTGGGTGCCCCTGCACTTTTGCCTGCCGGTGCGCGCGCGCCGGGCCGTGGGCAAGTTCTTGTTCCTCTCGTCGAGCACGCGCGGGTTGCGCGCCCTGGGACGCGCCCTGCGCACCCCCCTCTTCGCAGTCCTCTTCTTCAACGTCGTGATGCTCGGGTGGCACGTGCCGGTCGCGTACGACTATTCCGAGACACATCTGTGGGTGCACGTCTGGCTGATGCACACCAGTTTCGTCCTCGCGGGCGTGTTGTTCTGGTTGCAGATACTGCCCTCGCACCCGATGCGTCCCGCGAAGGGGCCGATCTGGCAGGCCGGCGCGATCCTCGTCACCAACGTCATCATGACGGTGACGGCGATGTCGATGAGCATCCTGACGAGTTCGAGTTGGTACAGCATCTACGCGCACGTCCCCGGAGTGACGATGTCGCCCTTCGAGGACCAACAGATCGGTGCCGCCATCTTGTGGGTCTGCGGCGACTTCTGGGCCCTGCCCATGCTCTTCATCGTCATTCGCCGCGCGGTCGAGACCGAGGGCTCGATGAGCGACGTCTTCGACCGGGTGTTCCGCGGGCGCCACGAGGACCTCGAGATCGTCGCGGTGCCCCGACGTCGCACCGGCGCGTAGGTGCTACATTCGAGGGTGCCGTGAAAAGAGTCCCGTGAGGCTCCTACGGCGGGAGGCTACCTAGTGGATGCGCACGCATCATCGTCGACGCACCGGCGCGACAGCTTCGTTCCCCGATCCCTTTTACTGAGCGCCGACGACGTACGTCGCGCGGTGCGGCGCATGGCCCACGAAGTCGTCGAGCGGGTTCGCGACACCGACGCCCTCGTCGTGCTGGGCCTGCAGACCGGGGGGGTGCCCTTCGCCGAGGTTCTGGCCGACGCCCTCGAAGAGATCAGCGCACACCGGGTGGTGCGCGGCTCCCTCGACGTGTCGTTCTACCGCGATGACGTGGCGCAGCGTCCCTTCGTCGCCTCGAGCGCGTCGCACGTGCCGGTCGACTTGAGCGAACGACTGGTCCTGCTGGTCGACGACGTCCTCTTCACGGGTCGGACCATTCGATCCGCCCTCAACGCCCTGGGCGACTTCGGGCGCCCTCGGGCGGTGCAACTGGCGGTGATGGTCGACCGCGGGCACCGCGAACTGCCCATACGCCCCGACTACGTGGGCAAGAACTTGCCGACGTCGCTGTCCGAGGAGATTGTCGCCACCCTCGAGGGTGTGTGGATTGGGACGAGGGGCGAGGGATGATCACGTCCATCCGCGGTCGCAATCTCCTGACCCTCGACGGGCTGAGCCCCGAGGCCCTCCTCGAGGTCCTCGACACCGCCGAACTCTTCGTGGAGGTCAACCAGCGCACCATCAAGAAGGTCCCCGCCCTCAAGGGGCGCGTCGTCGCCTCCTTGTTCTTCGAGGAGTCCACCCGCACCCGCCTCAGTTTCGAGACTGCGGCGAAGCGCCTCTCGGCTGACGTGTTGTCCCTCGCCGTCGCGTCGAGC
>JAJZFO010000080.1 GCA_021805305.1 Actinomycetes bacterium
TCCGCGGGCGTCAGCGTCACGTCGAGGGCCGCGTACACCTCGGCGAAGTACGCCACCGATTCATCCACCAGGATCCGCCAGAGCCGCCGCGTCTCGGGGTCGCCGCCCTGCAGGGCCACCACCCGCAGGCGGCTGCGTTCGCGGAACGCCTCGTCGGCTTCGAACTTCACCCTCGCCGACCGATAGAAGCCATCGAGGTCGCCGATGGACAACGCGGCCATCGCCGTGGCCTCGCCCAGGTCGACGAGGTGCTCGATGAGCATCCCGAAGGGGGTTCCCCAGTCGCCCACGTGGCTGCGGGCCACGACCCGGTACCCGCGGAAGCGATAGATGCGCGCCAGGGCGTCACCGATCACCGTCGAGCGCAGGTGGCCGACGTGCATCTCCTTGGCCACGTTGGGCGCCGAATAGTCGATCACGGCGCTACGTCCCGTGATCATCGCGACGCCCAGTCGCTCGTCGTCGAGGAGGGCGCGCAGTCGCTCGTCGAGGAACGTGCCCGTGAGGGTGAGGTTGAGGAATCCCGGCCCGGCGACCTCGACCCGGGCGATTCCCTCGAGGTCCAGCGACCCCAGGACCCGCTCGGCCATCTCGCGCGGCGCCACCCCCTGGGACTTGGCCAGGGCCATGATCCCGTTGGCCTGGTAGTCACCACGGTCCGACGCGCGAAGCACGGGATCGGCTCCCTCGAGCACGGCGTCGAAGGCGCTGCGCAGTCGACCGAGCAGAACGTCGTAGGTGGAAGTCACCGTCGTATTCTCGCACCTGGCCCGCGCCACCGGTCGTCAGGCTTCCCGCCGCGATCAAAAAGGGGCAGAATAGTGTCATGACCCCTTCCCTCAACTCATTCAACGCGCTCGACACCTTGGACGTGAACGGTCGCACCCTGCAGTACTTCTCGCTGCGCGCGAGCGGCCTGAGCGCGTTCGCGATCGACCGCCTGCCCTACTCAATCAAGGTCCTCCTGGAGAACCTTCTGCGCCACGAGGACGGCGTGAAGGTCAGCGCCTCGGACATCGAGGCGCTCGCGCGATGGAGTGAGACCCCCACGCGCCACGGCGAGGCCGCCGGCGACGAGGCCCGCGAGATCGCATTCACGCCCGCGCGAGTGCTCATGCAAGATCTCACCGGCGTTCCCGCGGTCGTGGACCTCGCGTCGATGCGCGACGCGATCATCGCGCTCGGCGGGGACCCGGCCAAGATCAATCCGCTCGTACCGGTCGAACTGGTCATCGACCACTCCGTGATCCTCGAGCGCACCGGGACCCCCGAGAGCTACGACCAGAACGTGGCCATCGAGTACGGGCGCAACATCGAGCGCTACACCTTCCTCAAGTGGGCCCAGAGCAGTTTCGACCAGTTCCGCGTCGTCCCCCCGGGCATGGGGATCTGCCACCAGGTGAACCTCGAGCACCTCGCGCGCGTGGTCTTCGAGAACCAGGGCGTGGCCTACCTCGACACCGTGGTGGGCACCGACTCGCACACCACCATGGTCAACGGTCTCGGCGTCCTGGGCTGGGGCGTGGGCGGTATCGAGGCCGAGGCCGGCATGCTCGGTCAACCAACGTCGATGCTGATCCCGCCCGTGGTGGGCCTGCGCCTCTCGGGCGCGACCCGCGAGGGCGTCACCGCGACCGACGTCGTGCTCACGATCACTGAACTGCTGCGACGCCACGGCGTGGTCGGCAAGTTCGTCGAGGCCTACGGGCCCGGGGTCTCGTCGCTCTCGCTCGAGACCCGCGCGACCATCGGCAACATGTCGCCCGAATACGGCGCCACCTGCGCCATCTTCCCCATCGACCAGGTGACGCTGGACTACCTGGCCTTCACGGGCCGCCCGGCGGCGCAACTCGCGCTGGTGGAGGCCTACGCCAAGGCCCAGGGCATCTGGCACAACGCGGAGTCGCCCGAGCCCACCTACTCCGAGTACGTCGAGCTCGACCTGTCGAGCGTGGAGCCGAGCCTGGCCGGACCCAAGCGCCCCCAAGACCGCGTGTCGCTCGCGGGCGCGCGCGGCGCGTTTCGCACCGCCCTGGGCCGCGAGCCCAAGGAGGTGCTGGGCATGAACGCCGCCGAGCACCTGCGCGACGGCGCCGTGACGGTCGCGGCCATCACCTCGTGCACGAACACCTCCAATCCCTCGGTCCTCGTCGCCGCCGGCCTGGTGGCCAAGGCCGCGGTCGAGCGTGGCGTCACGGCCAAGCCATGGGTCAAGACTTCCCTGGCCCCGGGCAGTCGCGTGGTGATGGATTACCTCGAGCGCGCCCAGCTCGTCGACGCCCTGGACCAGTTGGGCTTCTACCTCGCCGGCTACGGCTGCACCACGTGCATCGGTAACACCGGGCCGCTGCTCGACGGGGTGTCCGAGGCGGTCAACGAGCACGACCTCTCGGTGGTGTCGGTCCTCTCGGGCAACCGCAACTTCGAGGGGCGCATCCACCCCGACGTGAAGCAGAACTTCCTCGCGTCGCCGCCGCTGGTCGTCGCCTACGCCCTGGCGGGCACCATCGACATCGACCTCTCGAGCGAGCCCCTCGGCGTCGACCGCGACGGGGCGCCGGTGTACCTGGCCGACCTCTGGCCCAGTGACGCCGAGGTCGCCGCCGCGGTGCGTTCCGCGATCACGCCCGAGATGTTCAAGGAGCGCTACGCCAGCGCCTTCAGCGGCGACGAGAAGTGGCAGGCGGTGCCCGCCACCAACGCCGTCACCTACGCGTGGGACGAACGTTCCACCTACGTCAAGTTGCCCCCGTACTTCGAGGGGCTCACCATGGAGCCCGGCCAGGTCAGCGACATCGCCAACGCCCGCGTCCTGGCCAAACTCGGCGATTCGGTCACCACCGACCACATCTCGCCGGCGGGCAACATCCGTCCCAACGTGCCCGCGGGGCGCTACCTCACCGACGGTGGCGTCGCCACCTCGGACTTCAACAGCTACGGCACGCGTCGCGGCAACCACGAGGTGATGGTGCGCGGCACGTTCGCCAACATCCGACTGCGCAACCAATTGGCGCCGGGCACCGAGGGCGGCGTGACGATCAAATTGCCCCAGGGCACCGAGATGTCGATCTTCGACGCCGCCATGGCCTACCAGGCCGAGGGCACGCCGTTGATGATCATCGCCGGCAAGGAGTACGGCAGCGGCTCGAGTCGTGACTGGGCCGCCAAGGGCACCAAGCTCCTGGGAGTCATGGCCGTCCTGGTCGAGAGCTTCGAGCGCATCCACCGGTCCAATCTCGTGGGCATGGGCGTCCTGCCCCTGCAGTTCCTGGCCGGCGAGTCGGCCGCGACCTACGGCCTCGAGGGCACCGAGACCTTCTCCGTGCGCGGACTCGAGCCGCTCAATCGCGGCGAGACCATCAATCGGGTGACCCTCGACGTCGTGCGCCAGAACGGTGAGACGCTGTCGTTCGAGGTGCGACTGCGCATCGACACCCCCACCGAGGCCGAGTACTACCGTCACGGCGGGGTCCTCAACTTCGTGCTGCGACAACTGGCCCAGGCCTAGTCGTCCTTCATCGCGTGCGTCGCCGCCGCGTCGACGCTGTCGTAGTGCTTGAGGGACCGCAACTCCTCGTCGGGCGCGCGGGCCAGCGTCGCGCGCAGCGCGGCACTGGCGCGCGCGAGTGACAACGTGACGTGGTCGTGTGAGAGGTCGCGCGCGATCTGACCGAGGGTGGCCATCGCGGTGAAGTCGATGTCGGAGATCGCCACCGCGTCGAGCACCACATGACGCGTCTTGGGGTGTTGACGCATGAGGTCGTGCAACTCTCGGCGAAAGACCCCGGCGTTGGCGAAGAACAGGTCCTCGTCGAAGAAGATGGCCAGGACGTGGTCGACCCCCTCGACCGATTTCGTGTCGAGGGGCTCCCAGCTGGTCGTGCCACGCCGGCGCCCCAGCTCGATCATGCGCGGACGCGCCGATCGCCACATCTGCGCCAGGATCGCCAACGCCACCGCCAGCGCCAGGCCCAGTTCGACGCCCAAGAAGATGACGCCGAGCATCGCGACCATCGCGAAGATGAACTCCACGCGACTGGTGTGCAAGATGCTGCGCAGTCTCGAGAGCTTGACCAGTCGCCCGGCGATGAACAACAAGATGCCCGCGAGGGACGCCAGCGGGATCGAGCGGGCCTCCCCGGCGAAGGGCGAGAGCAGGAGCGCCCCCACCCCGGCGACGATCGCCACGAGCTTGGTGCGCCCGCCGGCGAGCTGTGACACCGTGGTGCGCGCCGGTGAGGCGTCGACGGGGATGGTGCCGAGCAGACCGGCGGCCACGTTGGCCACGCCGATGCCCACGAAGTCGCGACTGAGGTCGTCGGGCACGCCGATCTCGTCGGCCGAGGAGCGTGCGGTGGCGGCGCTCTGGCTCATGATCACCACCACCAGGGTCAGCGAGGTCGTCACGATGATGCTCCAGTCGTGCAACGAGAACCACGACAAGCGCCAATGGGGCCACCCCACGCTGACCGAGCCCAGTACCTGGACCCCGTGGTGGCCCAGCGAGAGCGCCGACGCCAGCACCGCCCCCGCACTCACCGCGGCCAGGGCCCACGGGAGACGGGGATTGACCACCTCGCCGAGCACCATGACGGCGAGCGTGGCCAGGGCCAGCCCGGTCGACCAGCCGCTCACGTGGCCCAGGTGATGGCTGAGCGACGCGAGACGCTGGAGCACCGAGTCGCCCCCTGACGTCACGCCCAACGCGTGGGGCAGTTGGTGAACGGCGATGATGACCCCGATGCCGCTGAGGAATCCGGTGACGATGGGCACCGACATGAAATCGGCCAACCAACCCAGTCGAAACAGACCCACCACCATGACCATGACCCCGGTGACGACGGCGGTGGCCGCCACGACGGCGTAGTACTGGGGCGAGTTGGGCAGCGCCAGGCGCAACAACGCCACCGCGAAGAGGGGCGCGATGGTCGAGTCGGCCCCCACCGACACGATGGGATTGGAGCCGAACAAGACGAAGGCGATGGTCGCGGCGATGAAGGCGATCATCGCGGCGAAGGCCGGCACCCCCGCCAGTTGCGAGGTCGCCAACTGTTCGGGGATCGCGATGGCCAGCAAGGTCACGCCGGCGAGGACCTGCCCCCCCGCGTTGTGACGGGTCACGCCTCGTAGGAGGTCGCCGGGGGCGTGCGAGGCGATGCGCTCGCCGATCGGGATTCGTTCGTTATGGTCGCTCGGCGACGTTCTCGCCATGGGACCACCCTAAACCCAGTGGGATCAGGCAGTGTTGACGACGCGAAACGTCTCGCCCAATCGATCCGGGGCGAGACCGGCGACCTGGGCGTTGGTACTGGCCCACGTGCGCATCATCTCGTCGAGGTCCTCGCGATGCCCCACTTGGGAGACGTGCGAACGAAGGGCGGCGATCTTGGTGGGGAAGCTCTCGGTAATGTCGACCACCATGTTGGGCGTCGATCCACCCACCCACACCAGGGGCACGGTGTGCGGCGCGTAACCCTCGCCCAGCAGCTCGGGGAAGGCGTGGGGATTTCGCGCGTCGGGATACACCGCGCGCAACGTCGCCTCTCCCGCCGCCATGTGGTCGGGGTGCGAGGCGTGGATGCGCTCGAAGTTCCTCTCGGGGCTCTGGGTGATCACCAGATCGGGCCGGTGCTCGCGGATCACTCGCGCGATCGCCTTGCGCAGTTCCAGGGTCGGTTCTACCTGGCCGTCGGGCCAGCGCAGGAAGGTCAACTTCGTCACGCCCACCACCGCCGCGGCGGCGGTCTGTTCGGATTCACGGATCGCGGCCCGCTCCTGCTTGCTCAGCGTGGAGTCGTCGCCGCCGGCGTCGCCCGAGGTCACGAGGCAGTACGCCACGTCGACCCCCTCGCCGGTGAGCACGGCGATGGTGCCCGCCATCCCGAAGTCGATGTCGTCGGGATGGGCCACCACCACCAACGCCCGGGTGAGGAGAGGATCGGGTTGATGGATATTCAGTGCTTCGTCGCTCACGAAACCGCCGGCTCCTTGGTCGGGTCCCAATTGGCGAGGTCCTTCAAGCGTGCGTCATTGGAGAAGATCTCCACGATCGGTCGCTTCATCGCGAGTCGCCGCATGATGACCTCGGCCTCGATGACCTGATTCCACAGCAACAGCGAGACGACGACGCCGGTCGAACCCGCGCGCGCGGTGCGTCCCGAGCGGTGCAGGTACGCCTTGTGGTCCTCGGGCGGATCGAAGTGCATCACGCAGTCGACCCCGTCGATGTGCAGGCCGCGCGCGGCCACGTCGGTCGCCACGAGCACGGCGAGCTTGTCGGCGCTGAAGTCCGCCAGGGCCTTCTCGCGCTGACTCTGGCGCAGGTCGCCGTGGATCGCGGCCGCGTCCACACCTTCCTTCTGGAGCTGCTCGACCAGGCGGTCGGCACCACGCTTGGTGCGACAGAAGATGATCGTCTTGTCGAAGGAATTGCAGATGGTGGCGGCCACCTTGATGCGGTCCATCTGGTGCACGCTCAAGAAGTGGTGCACCATGAGAGAGACCGTCTGGGTGTCGCTGGCGACCTCGTGGAAGACGGGGTCGGTGAGGTAGCGCTTGACCAGTCGGTCGATCGCGCCGTCGAGCGTCGCCGAGAACAGCAGGGTCTGGTGGGGGTGTTCGGCGATGCGACGTAACACCCATTCCACCTGGGGCATGAAGCCCATGTCGGCCATACGGTCGGCCTCGTCGAGCACCAGCACGTCGAGGCTCTCGACGTTGAGCTCGCCGCGGTCGCCGAGGTCGATCAGGCGTCCCGGCGTGGCGATGATGATGTCGCAGCCCTTGCGCAGCGACTTGACCTGTCGCTCGATGTCGGCGCCGCCGTAGACGGCGTTCACGTGCAGGCCGAGCGCGGCGCCGAGCGGTTCGAGCACCTCGTGCACTTGCACGGCGAGCTCTCGGGTGGGCAACAGGACCAGTCCGCGCGGTCGCGCGGGCCCGCCCTGGGTGCGTACGAGCTCGGCGCTCGCCGCGACGCGCTGCAACATGGGCAAGCCGAATCCCAGGGTCTTGCCCGAACCCGTCTTGGCCTTGCCGCAGACGTCGCGACCCGCGAGGGCGTCGTGGATGGTCATGGCCTGGATGGGAAAGGCCGTCGTGATGCCCTGGGCGGTGAGCACGGCGACGAGTTCGTCGACCACGCCGAGTTCCGCGAAGGTCTTCTTGGTGTCGTACGAGTCCTGGGACATGGATGTCGATACAGTTTCACTGCTCATGGGCCTACGGTCGTTTCTCGGTTGGACCCGGAACCGGCGTTCGTAAGGAGGGCCCAAGCTCACTTCTAGAGCTTCTCTCCTAGTCTAGGTGCGAGGTCGGCCCCGTCCGATCACGGCCGCTCGACCACGACGCGGACCCACCAGGAACGAAGGAGCACCATGTCCCGTCTCGAGATCGGCGCGAAGGCGCCCTCATTCTCACTCACGAACCACGACGGCGAGGTGATCTCGTCGCGCTCTCTCAAGGGTCAGCGCTACGTCCTCTACTTCTACCCCGCCGACGACACGCCCGGCTGCACGGTCGAGGCGTGCGGCTTCAACGACGAGCTCGAGGGCCTCACGGATCTCGGCGTCCGCGTGATAGGGGTCTCGCCCGACGGGGCCGACTCGCATCGCGCGTTTCGCACCAAGTACGCGCTGGGCTTCGACCTCCTGAGTGACCCCGCCACCACCACCATGGCCGCCTACGGCGCCTACGGGGAGAAGACGCTCTACGGCAAGAAGGTGGTGGGCGTGATCCGTTCGACCTTCGTGGTCGGGCCGACCGGTCTGATCGAGCAGGCGTGGTACGGACCACGCACCCAAGGTCACGCCCAACGCGTGCGCGCGGCCATCGCGGGCTCGTCGCAGTCCTGACCAGTCAGCGTCCCGACCAGTCGTGAACCGCGCTCGTCGAGAACCGCGCTCGTCGAGAACCGCGCTCGTCGAGAACTTGGCTACCCGAGAACTTGGCTAGTCGCGACCCCGTGCGTGACGCGGGGGCTTCTTCATCGAGTGCCAGCGGTGCCACACGCCCGCGGCGAGGACCAGGACCACCACCGCGATGATCGGGTACTGCGCGTCGTGGAAGTACTTGACGAAATGCTGATTCTTACCGGCGTGGTATCCCAGTTCGGTGATGAGTAGCGCCCACACGAGCGAACCGAGGGTGGTCAGCGCGAGGAAGCGCACCCGCTTCATCTCAGCCAGGCCCGCGGGCAGCGAGATCAGGGCCCGCACCACCGGGACCAGGCGCCCGAAGAACACCGAGGGCGTGCCGTACTTCTCGAACCACACCTCTGAGGTATCGAGGTCCTTGTGGGAGAGCAGGATGTACTTGCCGTAGCGGTCCACGATGGCGCGACCAGCGTAGCGGCCCAACTCGTAGGCGATCACCGAACCGATCACCTCCCCGATGGTCCCGATAATCACCACGTTGACGACGCTGAACTGTGGGTGCACCGTGAAGGCGGTGGTGCAAAAGGCCCCCGCCAGTCCGAAGGCGACCTCCGAAGGGATCGGCAAGCACGCCGAGGAGAGTACCGTCACGATGAACAGGCCGAAATAGCCGTAATGGGAGATGAAATGTTGCATTGCTACATTCTTCCTGCTCTGCGCCCACCCGCCCGACGGGTCAAGCAGATTCTTACTTTTGGTGCACCGAACACCAGTAGGTGGTCCTACCCCCCACGACCGCGCTACGCATCGCCCCCCCGTCAAGGGGGCACAGGCCGCCGGGGAATCGCCCGGGCATGTGATCCCCCAAGTGCGACCCTCCTCGACGTTGCAGGGTCTTCATGGTCCTCGTGAACGCCCCATAGAGGGCGCTGCGCTGCGCGGACGTCAACCGGGCGGTGGGTGTTCGCGGATCGATGCCCGCGCGAAAGAGGATCTCGTCGCCCAGCAAGTTTCCGACCCCGGCGAGCACCGATTGATCGAGTAGGCGGGCCTTGATCGCCGGGCCCTCGCCACGCGAGATCTCCAGGGCACGGGTGAACTGCGACTTGGTCAGCGCCAGCGCGTCAGGACCCAGCGACGAGAGGTCGGGATCGATCTCGACGCGCGCGAGTCGTCGCGGATCATGCAGCAGTAACCGCCGGCCGTCGGCGAATTCGAGTCCTGCCCGGATCCATTGCTCACGATAGGTGTGGGGGCCGTAGAACAATCCATCGATACCCGCCTCGGAATCCACCAGGAGCACGCCCGTCATGCCAAAACGCATGGCCAGTCGCACGCCGTCGGTCTCGAGGATCATCAACTTGCCGCGTCGGTCCGTGCCCACGATCGTGAGTCCGCGCACCGTCCGTGACCACTGCGTGGGGGTGAGGAGCTTCTTAGCGGCGTAGGGGTCGCTCCACCCCTTGGCGATCGTCGCACCCACGACCCTCTCGGCGAGTTGACGGTACGACTCCACTTCCAGCACTTCGGGCACTCCGGCACAATATCGAACCGGAGGGTCACTTACTAAGGTTGAGGGATGGCTCTTGACAAACCTCAGTGGCGCGAACTCTTCAGCGAGGTCGTCACGTCCGGGCTGTGCACCGGATGCGCCGCCTGCGTGGTGGCCTGCCCCCACGACGTGCTCGAGTACGACGCGGCGGGCGGCGTCTACAAGCCCTTCCACCTCGACATCGACGGGGGTCGCGAGGACTGCACCCACGGCGTGAAGGGCTGCACCATGTGCACCCGCGCCTGCCCCCGGTTTCGCAACTGGGAGGCCGAGATCGACCAGCACCGCTTCGCGCGCGAGCGCACCGAGGACGAGGTCTACGGCATCGGTGACGTCCTGCTCGCCCGGTCCACTGACGAATCGCTCCTCGAGAACGGCCAGGACGGGGGCTTCGTCTCCACGCTGTTGATCTACGCCCTCGAGAACGACCTCATCGACGCCGCGCTGGTGAGCGGGCTCGAGGGCGACGGCTCGACGTGGCGCGCGCAGCCGCGGGTCGTGCGCCACCGCGACGAGGTGCTCGACACCGCCAAGTCGCGCTACACCTACAGCGCCAACCTGCTGGCCTACCCCGAGGCCGTCGAGTCCGGGGCCGAGCGCATCGCGCTGGTGGGCATGGGCTGCATGGCCTCGGCACCGGGGGCGATGCAGACCCGCAAGGCCGGCAAGATCGCGCGGCGACTGAGTCTGACGATCGGGCTCCTGTGCTCCAAGACCTTCGACGACTCGATCTTCGAGGAGCTCTTCGAGAAGAAGTACGGCCTGCGACGTTCGGACATCACCAAGATGAACATCAAGGGCGTCTTTCAGATCTGGACGCGAGACGGCGGGTACCACGAAGTCCCGCTCAAGGAGGCCCACGCCTATACCCGAGAGGGATGCACCACGTGCCCGGACTTCGCCGCCGAGCACGCGGACCTCTCGGCGGGGGGCATCGGAGCCTTCAACGACTGGACGCTGGTGATCGTGCGCACCGAGCAGGGCCGCGAGATCGTCGCCGCGCTGAAGGACCGGGGCCTGATCGAAACCCGTCCCGGCGACGACGACCCGGGCGCGGTGGCCCTCTTGCACAAGCTCGCGCAGGTCTCCCGCAAGCGTTGGCCCGAGACCGCCGTACCGGGCCCGCGGCGCATCCCGGTCCGCGGAGCGTAGTCCCATGGCCCCCAGCGCCACCCCCACCCCCAAGGCCAAGGCCAAGGCCACGGCCACGACGATCCTGCTCGTACGCCACGGCGTCACCGGCACCACGGGCAAGGTCCTGCCCGGACGCGCGCCCGGCCTGCACCTATCGAGTCGGGGCCACGAGCAGGCACGGCACGCCGCCGCACGCCTGGGTGAGCTCGACGCCGCGCCGGTCGCCCTGTACGCCTCGCCCCTGGAGCGCACCCGCGAGACGGCGGCGCCCATCGCCCGGCGCCTGGGCGTGCGCACGAGGACCGACCGGGGACTCCTCGAGTGCGACTTTGGCGCCTGGACCGGCAAGTCGCTCGCGTCGCTGCGCAAGAAGTCCGAGTGGCGGGCCGTCCAACACGCGCCGAGCACCTTTCGTTTCCCCGACGGCGAATCATTCGCCGAGATGCAACATCGCATGTGGAGGACCCTCGAACGCCTCGCCCAGGCGCACCGCGGTGAGACGATCGTGGTGGTCAGCCACGCCGATCCGATCAAGGCCGCCGTCACCTACGCCCAGGGCGTGCCCCTGGACCTCTTTCAGCGCACCGTCATCTCGACGTGTTCGATCAGCGCCATCATCCTCACCGACTCAACGCCCATCGTGGTCAGTGTCAACAACACCGGATCGCTCAAGGAGCTCATCGCCTCATGAAGTACGTCTTCGACGCTCCCGAGAAGGTCATGGTGGGCGTGCGCGGCGAGGTCGGCAATCGACTCTTCCTGCTGCAGGCGCGTCAGGGACGACGCCTGGTGATCTTGAAGTGCGAGAAGGTCCAACTCGCCGCCCTCGCCCAGTGGATATCACAGGTCATCGACGACATGGGTCGCCCGGGACACCTGCCCGATGATTTCAGCCTCGAGCCCGAGTACGAGGCCGACTTCACCGTCGGCGACATCGCCATCGCCCTCGACGAGGAACGCGACGTGCTCGAAGTGACGTTCGAATCCGCCGGCGAGGACGACGACGAGGCCACCATCGCCTTGACCAAGGAATGGGCGGGCGGCCTGGCCATCGCCATCACCCGACTGGTCGAAGCCGGACGACCGCCCTGTCCGCTCTGCGGCGGTCCCCTGGACCCTCGCGGCCACGACTGTCCGCGCACCAACGGCCACCGCGCACCCGCGCGCTGAGCGTGCGCCGCGAGGACCAGATCGAGCTGTTGCGCCACGGCGCACTGAAGGTCGAGGGACGAGTCGCGGGTTCCTCGAATCAGGCGTTGCTCGTCTCGGTCACCCTCGAGGGGGACAGCGGTCTCGCCTGTTACAAGGCGGAGGCGGGTGAGCGACCATTGTGGGACTTCGACGATGGGCTCTGGCGCCGCGAGGTCGCGGCGTGGGAGCTCGACCAGCTCCTGGGCACCGACCTGGTACCGACGACGATCGCTCGCGAGGACGCCCCCTTCGGAGTGGGATCCCTGCAGTGGTGGATCGAGGACGCCACCGACGACCACTACTTCACGCTGCGCGAGAAGCACGACCTCCTGGCGTGGTTCACCGACCTGTGCGCCTTCGACGTGGTGGCCAACAACGCCGACCGCAAGGGCGGACACATCTTGTACGACTCGGTGCGCTGTTGGGCCATCGACAATGGTCTGTGCTTCCACGAGGAGGACAAACTGCGCACCGTCATCTGGGAGTACGCCGAGGAGACCCTCCCCGACCGTGTCCTCGAGCCTCTCGCGCGCCTCGCCCAGGGCGAAACCGGCGAGCTCGGCTACTACCTCAGCGAGGCGGAGGTGCGTGCGACGTCACGACGAGCGCACGACCTTCTGCTGGCCAGCAGCTTTCCGACACCCAACGACGAGGGCGACTGGCCGCCCTACCCCTGGCCCCTGATCTGATCAGATCAGGGGGACCAGGTCGCCCTCGAGCTCGGGCACCCCGGACTCGAGCATGAAGAAGGTCACGAGAGCTCCCAGGGCGAAGAAGCCGGCCGCCCACCAAAAGGCCACCGCGTACCCGTGCAACGTGGCGGTGGTGCCCGTCGCGCAACGCGACGCCACCGACGAGGGGCAGGTGATCGCGCGCCGATACGTGATGACCGCGATGGTGTTGAGCGTGGCGGTGCCCACGGACCCGCCGATCTGCTGGACGACGTTCACCATGGCCGACGCGGCGCCCGCGTCACGGGGTTCGATGCCCGCGGTCGCACTCGCCGTGGACGGCGCGAAGATCAACCCGAGACCGAGACCGGTCACGATGAGCCCGGGCATCACGTGTCCGAGGTAGTCCGCGTTGGCGGGCAGTTTGGTGAACAAGATCATGCCCATCATCCCGAGCAACATCCCCACCGGCACCAGGGGACGTGGTCCCACCAGGGCGAGGAGTCGCGCGCTGGCCAGCGACGCCGAGAAGGCCAGTGACGCCACCAGCGGTAGGAACAGCAATCCGGTCTTCATCGGCGAGTAGCCCAGGGTGTTCTGCAGGTAGTACGCCAGGAACAACGAGATGCCGAAGATGCCGATGTTGGTGATGTAGAGGGCGATCAACGAGCCCCCGCGGGTGCGATTGGTCACGATCCGCAGTGGCAACAAGGGGAACGCCGAACGCTTCTGCCACAGCACGAACACCACGACCAGGACGGCCCCCACCCCCAGGCTGAACCACGTGTCGAAGTTGCCCCATCCCGTGGTCACGGCGTGACCGAGCCCAAAGACCAGGGCGAACAGTCCGGCGCTCGCCAGTACCGTGCCCACCAGGTCGAGGTGGATCGTGCGCGCCTCTCGCCCGCGCTCCACGAAGAGCACGACCCCGATCAACGCGAGGGCGGCGAAGAACAGGTTGATGGTCAAGCACCACCGCCACGACGCCCACTGGGTCAGCGCACCACCCAACAACAGGCCGATCGCCGCGCCGGACCCGCCCACGGCCCCGAAGATGGAGAACGCCTTGGCGCGCTCCTTGGGCTCGCGGAAGGTCAGGGTCAGTGCGGCGAGCGCCGCGGGCGCGAGCAGGGCACCGAAGACCCCCTGGACGGCGCGCGCGCACACCAGGACGGCGAAACTCTTGGCCGCCCCGCCCACCGCGGACGCCAACGCGAAACCCACCAGGCCCACCATGAGCGAGGTGCGCCGACCCCAGAGGTCGCTCAGGCGACCACCCAGGAACATCAAGGAGCCAAAGGCCAGGGCGTAGGCGGTGATGAGCCATTGTCGATTCGCCACCGAGAAGTTGAGGTCCACCTGGGCGCGCGGCAGCGCGATATTGATGACCGTCGCGTCGAGGGCGACCATCAATTGGGTCACGCTCACGGTCACCAGGACCCACCACCGACGGGTGTGTGACGTGGGGGTGTTTTGCATATTGATGTGTCTCAGCCTAAGGAATCCGCGTCACCGCGTGCGGCATGAAACGTCGACGCACTACTACTTCTAAGGAAACAAAGGGTTAGGACCGCGACTTCAACTGTGCGATGAGTGCGGGGAGGACTCGCTGGACGTCACCCACCACGCCGAGGTCGCTGATCGCGAAGATCGGCGCATCGGGATCCTTGTTGATCGCCACGATGTGCGCGGCACCCTTCATACCCACCATGTGCTGGGTCGCGCCCGAGATGCCGCACGCGATGTAGAGGTCCGGCTTGACCGTCTTACCCGTCTGGCCCACTTGGTGCGAATAGGGCACCCAGCCCGCGTCAACGATGGCGCGACTCGCGCCCGGCGCGCCCTGCAGTAGTCGGGCGAGTTCTTCGACGAGTTCATAGGACGCGGCGTCTCCGAGCCCACGGCCCCCCGAGACGACCACCCTGGCGTCCTCGAGCGCCGGACCGGTGCGCTCCTCGACGTGCGAGGAACGAATCGTCGCCACGCGCGTCGACACGGCGACGGGCGTCACGCTATGGCGTTGCGCCGGACCCGGGCCGTCGGGCGTCGCCACGAAGGACTTGGCGCGGACCACGAAGAGACCCGGCGCCGACGAGAGTAGCCGCGCCACCACGGTGAGGGTGCCCCCGAAGATGGGGTGTTCGCTCTCGAGTGTCGCGCCCTCGCGCAGACCGGTCACGTTGGTGAGCACCGACGCGTCGAGCATCACCGACAGTCGACCCGCGATGTCGCGACCGTCGTTGCTGGCGGGTATCAAGATCGCGTCGGGGGTCTCGTCCTCGAGCAAACGCTTCATCGTGGCCGCCACAGCACTGGCGGGCAGCACCGCGCCGAGGTCGCCGAGGTCCCAGAGCCGACTCGCTCCGTAGGCGCCCACCACGTCGGCCAGTGCCTCGCCCCCCGCGCCCCAGGTGATCGCACTCACCGCGGCGCCTCGGCGGCGGGCCTCGCTGATGAGCTCCTTCGAGGTCGTCGTGATATCACCGGACGTCGGTTCGGCCACCACCCACACCTGAGCGACGCTCATGAGCCGCTCCCCGAGAGGACCTTGATCTGTTCGAGGAACGCGACGATCCGGGTGGCGGCGTCGCCCTCGTCCACGAACTTCTCGCCCGCGCTCTTAGTGAGGGCGCTCTCGACGGCCACGATCTCTTGACGCGCGGCGAGCGCACTCGCGTCCAGCGCGAGGTCCGCGACGCTGAGCACCTCGATGGTCCGCGATTTGGCGGCCATGATGCCTTTGAAGGTGGCGTAGCGGGGTTCGACGACCCCGGCGGTCACCGTCACGACGGCGGGCATCTGCGCGGCGACCTCGTCATAGCCCAACTCGGTCTGTCGATGAACGACGACGCTGTCGCCCTCGATCGCCACCGAGGTCGCGAACGTGAGCGCGGGGAGATCGAGCAGCTGGGCCACCTGCACCGGGACCGTGCCGGTGTAACCGTCGGAGGACTCGGTCGCCGCGAGAACGAGGTCGGGCGTCTCACGCGAGATGACGGCGGCCAGGACCTTGGCCGTGGTGAGGGCGTCCGCCCCACGCAGCGTCGGATCCGAGACGACCGTGGCGCGCATCGCTCCCATGGCGAGCGCGCTGCGCAGTCCCGTGACGTCGGTCGCGTCACCCATGGAGACGAGGGTGACCTCGCCCTCGCCCGCCGCCTCGACGAGGCGCAGCGCCACCTCGACGCCGTAGGTAT
>JAJZFO010000036.1 GCA_021805305.1 Actinomycetes bacterium
GGGATCAGCACGCAGTCTGAGAAGTGGCCAGTCGCCTGGTTGGTGGAGGAACCATCGAAGCCCCAGATGACGGGCTTCTTGCCGTCGGCGATGATGCGGGTCTTCGAGCGCAGCTCGTGAGTCGGTTCGGTTCCGTCAATCCAGATGTATTCAGCCTGATACGACATGATCGCTCCTTACGAAATCGACGCGTGGTGCACGCGACACTCCAGTTTGCCGGAGGGCAACATATGCGCACCCCCCGTTCTGTTAACCCTGTGTAAACCTTCGCCCTCGAGAATGCGCATGGCCGCCGGTAGGCTCGTGGCGTGCCCGCCCTTCGCATCGCTCTGGCCCAGATGAACTCCGTGGTGGGGGGACTGCGTCAGAACGTCGAAACCCTTCATCGCCTGCGTACGCAGGCGGCCGCCGCCGGCGCGTCGCTGGTCGTGACCCCCGAACTGGCCCTGGCGGGGTATCCACCGGAGGATCTCCTGCTCAAGGAGGGTTTCTGTGAATCGGCCCGGCTATCGCTGGAGGAGCTCGCGCGCGCGAAGAACCTGCCGCCGCTTCTCGTGGGCACGGTGGTCTTCGAGGGCGACGACGTGGTGCTCGCGCCCTCGATGGACGGGCGAGACGTCACCCGACTGGTGAACGAGGGCCGTGTCCGGTTACCGCGCATCGCCAACGCCCTGGCGACGGTCTCGGCGGGGGGGATCGGACCGATCGCGACCAAGCGCCTCCTACCCAATTACGACGTCTTCGACGAGCAGCGTTACTTCCACCCCGGTGTCGGTCCCGGCACGATCATCAACGTCGAGGGCGTGGCGGTGGGGATGCTCATCTGTGAGGACGTGTGGACGTTCGCCGGACCGGCGGCCGAACTCGCCGCCCAGGGTGCGACGCTGCTCGTGGTGGCCAACGCCTCGCCCTTCGCGCGCGGACGTCGCGACGACCGTGAGGCGATGCTGCGCGAGCGGGCCTTCGAGACCGGATGCCCGATCGCCTTCGTGAACCTCGTGGGGGGCCAGGACGAACTGGTCTTCGACGGCCAGAGCGTGGTGGTCGACGCGGACGGCCGGGTGATCTCGCGCGCCGCGGCGTTCCAGGAGGAGTTGCTCGTCGTGGAGGTCGAGGCCCGCGACTCCACCGCGGGCGTGGTCGTGGACAGCATCTACGCGCGCGACGAGCGCGCGATCCTCTCGCCGCACGTCAACCGGATCGCCGAGCCGGCCGCCGACGTGGCCGAGATCTACGACGCCCTGGTGATGGGGACGCGCGACTACCTGCGCAAGAACGGTTTCCGCTCGGCGATCCTGGGGCTCTCGGGCGGGGTGGACTCCTCGTTGGTGGCGGCGATCGCCGTCGACGCGGTCGGCTCGCGCGCGGTGCACGGTTTCGCCATGCCCTCGCGCTACTCCTCGGAGCACTCCCTGCGCGACGCCTACGAACTGGCGCGGCGACTCGACATCGAGATCGACACAATTGCCATCGAGGCGGCGCACGCCACCGTGATGTCGATGTTGCACGACGCCCTCGGCGAGCCCCTCAAGGGGCTCACCGAGGAGAACCTGCAGTCGCGCATCCGCGGGGTGTTGTTGATGGCGGTGTCCAACCAGACCGGCGCCATCGTGCTGACGACGGGCAACAAGTCCGAGATGGCGACGGGGTACTCCACGCTCTACGGTGATTCGGCCGGCGGCTTCGCGGTGATCAAGGACGTGCCCAAGACCCTGGTGTACGAACTTTGTCGCTACCGCAATGCGCTCGCCGCCGCCCAGGGCGACCCCGAACCCATCCCGCTCGACGTGCTGGTGAAGGCGCCCTCGGCGGAGTTGCGTCCCGACCAGCGCGACGACCAGTCGCTGCCCCCCTACGACCAGCTCGATCCGCTGCTCGAGCTCTACGTCGAGGACGACGCCACCGCCCAGGAGATGATCGAGGCCGGCCACGACGCCCAATTGGTGCTGCGCATCACCCGCTTGGTGGACGCCAGCGAGTACAAGCGCCGCCAGATGCCCCCCGGGGTGCGCATCTCGAAGAAGGCCTTCGGGCGCGATCGTCGCATGCCCATCACCAACGCCTTTCACCCCGAGAACCCGTGAGCGCTTGGCCCGCCGGGCGTCACCTGGCCGCAATCTACGACTCGTTCTACCGCGCGCTGGGTGAAGGTGCGCCGCGCGCCAGTGATGACGCCGCCGTGGTTCGTCTCCACGAGGCCAGCCGCGCCTTCGGGGAACTGGCGATGGAGCTGCGAGGCGAGGAGGATGCCGCCGACGAACCCCTGGTCGCGTCACTGATCGAGCGGTCCTTGCGCGAGGACGCTACCGGTGCGCTGACCCTCTACGCGGTGGCCACCGTGCTGGGCCCGCGCTTGCTCGTCACCCTGCGCGACTACCTCGAGCGCGAGCCCGACCCGGTGCGTCGTGGCGTCATGGCCCACGGCTTGGACCTGGTGGTGGCCGAGATCTGGGCGGCCAGCCGGGTCCTCGCCGACATGAGCGTGCCCGAGGACCCCGCCTGGTCGCGAGCCGCCCGCGACATCGCCGACGCCCTCGATCGGGCGGGGATGGCCGAAAGTCTTGGTCAGAGGGCTTAGGAGTGACTGGTTGCGGTGCCCCGTATAACTAGTACTGCCGGAAATCTCCGGCACGACTTAAGGAGTGCCATGGCTAAGGACCGCGTCGATCGTGATGACGAAGACCTCGTTCGCTTGTACCTTTCTGACATCGGGCAGTACACCCTGTTGACCAAGGATGACGAGGTTCACCTGGCCCAGACGATCGAGGAGGGGCGCGAGGCCAAGGCGGAGCTCGAAGCGGCCGAGAACGACAAGAAGGTCAAACTGACGCCCGCCAAGAAGGCGGCGCTGAAGCGCGCGGCGCACCGCGGTGACCAGGCCGAGCGCGACTTCGTGCAGTCGAACCTGCGCCTGGTGGTCTCCATCGCCAAGAAGTACCAGGCCTCGGGCCTGCCGTTGCTCGACCTCATCCAGGAGGGGAACCTGGGCCTGATGCACGCCGTCGAGAAGTTCGACTGGCGCAAGGGCTTCAAGTTCTCGACCTACGCGACCTGGTGGATCCGCCAGGCCATCACCCGCGGTATCGCCAACACCGGCCGCACGATTCGACTCCCGGTGCACGCCGGGGACACGCTCGCGCGCGTGCAAAAGGCCCAGTCGCGCCTCGAGCTCAAGTTCGGCCGTCCCCCCACCATCAAGGAACTCTGCGACGAGTGCGAGATGCCCGAGGACAAGCTCATCGAAGCGCTGCGTTTCCGTTCCGAACCCATTTCGTTGTCCGAGCCGCTGCGAGAGGACGGCGACGCCGAGTTGGGCGACGTCGTCGAGGATCGTTCGGCCGAGTCGCCCTTTGACGTCGCCGCGGTCAAGATGATGCCGGCCGCGATCGAGAAGTTGCTCCAGCCCCTCGACGAGCGCGAGCAGAAGATCCTGCGCATGCGCTTCGGCCTCGACGGCGCCGGCGAGATCCGCACCCTCGAGGACGTGGGGGCCGAGATGAACCTCACGCGCGAGCGGATCCGTCAGATCGAGGCGCGCGCCATGAGCAAGTTGCGCCATCCCTCCTCGGACACCGGTGCGCGGGACCTCTTGACCCTCTAGTCACGGCGGAATCAACTGGTGAGCGCAACGAGTTCTGAGAACTTCGCAAATGGTGTCATATAACCGAGAGTCTTGCGAGGACGTCCATTGAGGCTCCGCTGGAACTTGCGAAGGTCCGCGGCAGAGTGCTTGGTGAGGTCTGTGCCCTTGGGCATGTATTGGCGCAGTAGACCGTTCGTGTTCTCGTTCGATCCGCGTTGCCAGGGCGAGTGGGGATCACAGAAATAGATCGGGATTCCTGTCTTCACGCTGAA
>JAJZFO010000217.1 GCA_021805305.1 Actinomycetes bacterium
ATCGACGCGAAGGTGATCTGCAGGGGCGGCGACACCACCATCCATAACGCTTCGACGACGATCCACGCCACCAGACCTACCCCCACCAGTAAGTGCGCGGTCGTCGCCACACGACGCCGCTGCAGCGTGGCGAGGACCGCCAGGATCGGGCAGACGCCGACGAAGAAGAACAGGGCGACGCCCGGCCAGCGCCAGGAATCGAACCAGGTCCCCTCGAGATACTTCAACGGCATCGCCGAGCGCGGATGCGACGCCAGATATGTCCCACCACCGATCCCGCACACCGACACTACGGACTCCAGGGCAACCAACGCGCGCCGCCCCGCATCGAGCTTCGACGAAGGCGGCGCCCCCGTGGCGACGTCGGCGTTCGCGACGGACCGCGTCCGCGGCGTCACCTCGCCGGGATGCGACACGCGACTCACGTCGATGCGCGACGGGCGACCTCGGCACCCAGCCGCTCCCCCCAGACACGCGCACGCTCTTGCTCACCCGCCAACATGTGGTTCTGTCGATCGACGAAGAAACTCTCGGGCGCCAACACCAACGCGACACCACTGTGGCGCAGACTCCTCGAGATCGACGTGGACGCCCTTCCGGTGAGCAATCGCGGGGCGTGGAATCGCGTATCGAACACGGCGCCCACCACGCCCAGGCGACCAAGCGCGTGCAGCCACTCGCGCACGCCCGGCGACGTGTCAGCGGCGGGCTCGAGCACCAGGTCGTTGTCACCGCGCCGCGCCGTGCTCATGGCGCTCTGTCGGGTGTTGACGCGCGGCAGGCTCCACGCGTGAGTCGGCGCTCCGACGACCACCAGGTCGGCGCCGACGAGGTCCGCCTCTCGCACGTCGTCGGCCCTGAACAGGCGCACCTCGACGGTCGTGGACAGTCCCTCGGCCACCGCCTCGGCGACCCGACGGGTATTGCCGAACATCGATTCATAAATGACGACCGCTCGCATCTCAATCTCCTCTCGTCCTTGCATCTCGACGTTGAAACTCCTGAGCCAGACGCGACCACCGCCGCTCGCTCGCGGTTACTGGACTCCCGCCGCCTGCGGCGCCGCCTGATCGGTCTCTGGTTGGTTCGGCGGCGTGGGTGAGGACACGACGTCACTGCCCGGGTCCGTCCCTCCGGCGTCAAAGGAGAAGGGCGGGTACTCGTCTCGCAGCAACAGCGAATAGGTCAAAACGCGAAAGCACCACCGGTTCATCCCCATGACGAAGTCGAACAGCGCCCGAGGGTAACGACCGGTGAAGATCAAGACCAGGGCGGCCACGAACACCAGCAGTCCAATGACCCCGCCACGTGAGGCGACGGTCCAATCGTTGGCGTGGCCGCCGCTCAGACCGATGCCCCCGCCCGCGAAGATCGCCACGATCACGTACTGAGGGATGGCGAGGAGCCACCACTTCACCAGCACCAGCCCGCGCGAGAGTCTCTGCGGGTAGTCCACGGCGAACGACGCGGGATAGGAGTCATCGGGTTCGAGCGAGAAGGGCGGATACTGGTCCGTGGCCAGCGCGCTGAAGGAGTAGAAGGCCACTCGCCACGTCCAGCGCATCACCCCGACGGTGAAGTTGAAGATCGGCTCGGGGTAGCGCCCGGTGAAGAGGATCGCCACGCCGGCGAACACCGTGAGGGGCAACACGGCCAGCCACAAGAAGGCGAGGATGATCACGTGGGGCACGACGAGAATCGGCTTGATGATCCATCGCCAGCGACTGAGCGAGGAATCCAGACGTCCGTCGACGCGCGCGGGATACACCTGGCGAGAGGACACCACCCCGTCACTCCTCGAGAGCTGTGGCGTCTCGTCACCGTCTCGCACCGCGGGCGGCGTCGCACGACGGCGGTCGCGCTCGAGGCCCGTGATCGCCAGGGCCAGCATCACCGCGCCCCCCAGCAACAACAGGACTCCCCCGACGCCCAGGCCCACGCCCAGGGGACCGACGACACCGGTATTCGTCCCCACCGAGACGCGTGCGACCACACCCGGTTGCGCGTCGGCCCTCATCACGACCAGGGTCCACTGGCCCGAGGTGGGTCGCCACGTGATCTGCTGGGTACCGCTACCCGACGCCGACGTCGCCCAGAACTGCTGGGTGGCGGGCGCCGCGGGAACCCGTTGTCCGTTCACGGACTCATAGACGGCGCGAAAGGGCAGGACCTTGACGTCGGTCACCCGGTCGTAGGCGACGCCAGACAGGTACTGCTGCACCATCGTGGTGGCGCCGACGCCCACGAACGTGGCGCCCGAAGCGACGTCGGCGCGCACGCGGACCGTACCCAAGGGATTAATCGAGAACCAGTCGTTGGGACCAGGGTTCATCGCGAAATCGACGTTCGAGGTCAGCGCCGAGCCACCCGACTGAAAGGTCTCGCTCGACGTATTGAAGTAACCGGTCGCGTCACGCTGCGTGGCGTTGGCCCACAGGAGCCCGGCGCCGGCGCCGGCGACTCCGAGACCGGCTACGAGGGTCACGGCCCCCGCCGACATCAGAAGGATTCGCCCAACACGCATCTTCGCCTCCTTAGAACCACACCGCGGAGAACCAACATCACACCTACGTGAATTGTCCCTCGCCCCCGTGTCGACCACCAGAGGACAATGTCCCAGTGCGTGACACGTTCACGCGAACCGTTCACGTGGGCCGACCAGGACTGACGCGAGTGCTCGCTCCGTCACGGCGTCACGCGGGCACGCGCCACCACGGACCGAGGCCCTGCGCGCCGAGGGGGGCGGTGACCCCACTGGTCACCTCGAACACCACCGACGACCACGTCGCCCCGGGTCGGCTACACGCCCTCGTAGGTGACGCTGAAACCGCTGCCGATGGGCGAGGACGGCGTGGCCAGAACCACACCGTTTTGAACGATCTCCCACTGGTCAGTCGGCGCCAAGGTCCAACCCGCCAGAGAGGTGCCGACGGTGGAGAAGGTGACCGCGCCGAAGTTCGCGAAGGGCATGAGCGTACCGTCGGTCCCATTGGTCGGCACTTCCTCGATCCACTCGGCCGAGGTCGCGCCCGCGTAGGTCACCGTGGCGGCGGAGCCCTGTGTCGCACCCACCACGACGTTGCTCGATATCTGCGACACGAACCACGCGTCCCCGGTGATCATCACGCCCTGGAGTCCGGTGGTGGTGTCCTGCAGGACCGTCGCCCACTGCCCCGACGACTCTTGATAGACCTGGGCGGACATGGTGTCTCCGGGGCTCACGGGGAACGAGGAGAAGGTCTGTTCCACGTTGGGCACGTTGGGCACCAACTCCCACCAACCTTGATCGACCTGGGTGCCGTTGACGCAATCATCCTCGACGCCGGTCTGCAAGAGGTCGCCCGAGCTCACGCCGGTGGCCGAGTCGGCGCCGCCGGTTCCCACCCACGTGGAAGAACTCGCGTTGGGCGTAGCCGCGCAATTGAGCGTCGGTACCGTCCACGTGCCCGACACGTTGGTCACCGTTGCCGCCGCGGGCACGACGTAACCGGACCAGTTCGTCGACGTGGAGCCTTGATAGCCCCCGGACCACTGGGCGTACAGGGTGAGGCTCGTCACGAATCTCACGACTTGGTCGTTGCCGAAACTGACGGCGCCCCCCGTCGGCGACGTGCTCCATCCGGCGAACGTGTAACCGGGGTTGGTGAACGCGTTGGCGGTGAGTGGCGCGCTCGTGGCGTAGGGCTCACTCTCGACGGGCATGGTCCCGGTCCCGCCGTTGGCGTCGAAGGTGATCGTCACACTGGTCGCGCGTGGCGCCCGCGGGCTCACCTTGTTCGAGGCGCTCGAGTACGCGCCCACGCCGAGGCGAGTGATCGCGGCGACTCTGAAGTAATACGTGGTGGTGTC
>JAJZFO010000303.1 GCA_021805305.1 Actinomycetes bacterium
GCTCCGCGCCGCCGGACGCGCACTCGCACCGGGGCGCAACTCGTCGGCCAGGAGGCCCTGCTCCATCAGGCGGATCCGGATCACGCGCAGCGGCACGAACTCCTCGTCGGCGAGACGGATCGCCTCGCGCAGGCACGAGACGTCCTTGTCGGAGTAGAGCCGGTAGCCCTTGCGGCTTCGCGCCGGCGCCACCAGCCCCATCTCCTCGTAGTAGCGGATCTTGGACAGCTCCAGCGTGGGGTACTCGCGACGCAGGAGCGCGTGCACCTGGCCGATCTTGAGGGGCGCGGTGGGGGGGTTCACGTGGTCGCTTCCCAGAACACCAACTTGTACTTGCCGATCTGCACCTCGTCGGCGGAGTGCAGCGTCGTCTCCTCGACGCGCGCGCCGTTGACGTAGGTGCCGTTGAGTGAGTTGAGGTCGCGCAACGTCACGCGACCACTCGCGGTACGCGTGAAGATCGCGTGGTGCCGCGACACCGAGACGTCGTCGAGCAGCAGGTCGCTGCGCTCGTCGCGCCCGGCCGTGGTGACCTCTTTGGTGACCGCGATGCGCGACCCCGCGGCGTCGCCGGTGATGATGACCAGTTCGTCGACGTGCTCTCCCGTGGGCCCGCGCGACGCGTGCGCCAGCGGTGTCTCCACCGTCGAAATCACGGGCATCGCGATGGTCTCGGCCGACGTCGCCTCGTGCTGCGGGGCTCCGCACGACCAACAAAAATTAGCGTTGGCGTTGAGGATTTCACCACAGCGACGGCAGTTCATTCGGTCCACACTACTTAGGTTTCGCACCCGCCGTCGGGGCTAGTTATTCGTCAGTTCGCGGTACCCCTCGGCGTCGAGCAGGGCGTCAAAATCAGCGGTGTCGGCGACGGCGATCTCGCACAACCAGCCCGCTCCGTAGGGGTCGGTGTTGACCAGTTCCGGCGACGCCGCGAGCGCGCCGTTGATCGTCACCACGGTGCCGGCGACCGGTGCGTAGATCTCCGAGACGGACTTGGTGGACTCCACCTCGCCCAGGGTGGCGCTCACGCCGACCACGTCGCCCACCGTCGGGAGTTCGACGAAGACCACGTCGCCCAGCGCGTCTTGGGCGTAGTCGGTGATCCCCACGCGCACGACACCGTCGGCGGCACGGGCCCACTCGTGATCGCGGGAGTAACGAAGTTCTGAAGGGATCTGCATGGAATCAGAATCTACTTCACGCGACGCGCCGCGCGCCCGGTCGCCAGGGCCCGCGAGGCGGGACCCACGTAGGCGAAGAAGACGACCCAGGCGAGGGCCAAGCCGCTCAGGCCGCCGGCCCACGTGGCGTCACGCACGACGCGCTGCCACGCCACCAGGGCGGCGCCGTGCGGGTTGGTCGTCAACAAGAAGAGGGGGTAGGTGGCCATTAACATGAACGTCGAGACCTTGCCCCACCAGAGGACGTCGATGCGCGCGGCGCCCAGCGCGGCCAGTGCCACCGTGAGCACCGAGACGAGGACCTCACGCACCAGCGTGGCGCCCGCGAACCACCAGGGCACTCCCCCGGCCAGCGCCACCGCGACGAGGCCGACCATGACCAGGATGCGATCGGCCGTCGGGTCGAGGACCTTACCCACGGTGGACGTCTGGTGCAGCGTGCGCGCGAGCCAGCCGTCCACCCAGTCGGTGGCGCCCAACGCCCCCAGGAGCCAGGCCGCGACGGCGCGATGATCGGTCCCGAAGAGCACCCCCCAGAACACCGGGATGAGCGCGAGGCGCACCAGCGTGACCAGGTTGGCCCAGGTGCGCCACCCCGCGTCGCGGTCCTCGCTCTCCATGGGCGAGAGAGTACTAGGCGACGGTGATGTTCGCGTCGAGGTAGACGTCTTGGACCGCGTGCACCAATTCCGCGCCCTCGCCGATCGGACGTTGGAAGGCCTTGCGTCCGAGGATGAGCCCCTGGCCGCCGGCGCGCTTGTTGATGACGGCCGTGCGCACCGCCGACGCCAAGTCATCCGCCCCCTTGGATTCCCCGCCCGAGTTGATCAGACCGATCCGTCCGGCGTAACAGTTCACGACCTGCCAGCGGGTGAGGTCGATCGGATTGTCGGTGGTGAGCTCGGAGTACACCCGGGGGTGGGTCTTGGAGAACTTGACCGCGTTGAAGCCGCCGTTGTTCTCGGGCTGCTTCTGCTTGATGATGTCCGCCTCGATGGTCACACCCAGGTGGTTCGCCTGGCCCGTGAGGTCGGCGGCGACGTGGTAGTCCGCCTCGGAGGTCTTGAAGGCGTCGTTGCGGGTGTAGGTCCACAGCACCGTGAAGAGGCCCAGTCGGTGCGCCTCGGCGAAGGCCGCCGAGATCTCCTCGATCTGGCGGACGGACCCCTCGGACCCGAAGTAGATGGTCGCGCCGATGCCGACGGCGCCGAGGTCGGCCGCCTGCTGCACCGAGGCGAAGAGGCGCTGATCGTACGTGTTGGGGTAGCGAAAGAGGTCGTTGTGGTTGATCTTGACGATGAAGGGGATGCGGTGCACGTAGCGGCGCGCCACGATGCCCAGCGTGCCGAGCGTCGTGGCGATCGCGTTGCAGTCGGCGGCGATGGCCAGGTCACACAGGCGCGCGGGGTCGAAGTAGTCGGGGTTCGGCGCGAAACTCGCGGCGCCCGAGTGCTCGATGCCCTGGTCGACGGGCAGAATCGAGACGTAACCCGTGCCCCCCAGGCGACCGTGGTTGTAGAGGGTGCCCAGGTTGCGCAGCACCGTAGGGGTGCGGTCGCTCTGAGTGAAGATGTCCTGCAGGAACGTCGGACCGGGGACGGTCAGGCGTTCCTTGGGGAAGGCGGTGGCGGTGTGGTCGAGCAGTAGCGACGCGTCGTCGCCCAAGAGTGCGGCAATATCCATGCGTCGAGTCTACCGGACGGCGTTCGGTGAATAATGTTCACCCGCGTCACTGACGCGTTCCAATCCGGCTCCGCGCGGTGATACCGAGTATCTGTGCGCGGCTCAGTCGACTTTCTTCTTCGACACCGGCGTCGTGCGACGCTTGCGATTCTTCTTCACCGGACCCGCACCGAGCTCGTGGAGGCGCGCCTGGGCGTCGTAGGCCTCGGCGTCAGCCACCACCACGCGCGCGAAGAGTTCACGCGCCGAGACCTGGTCCCCGGAGCGGTCGAAGATATCGGCCAGCGCGTACCACATCCGCACGTGGCGGTAGGCCGGGTTGCGCAGGACCTTGGTGCCCCCCGCGCGCACCAGCAGGTCGATGGCCTCGACGTAGCGCTGCTGGTCCGCGAGGGAGGAGGCCATGACGATACGCGCCTCGGCGATCACGTCGGCGCTCGGTTCGTTCTCCTCGATCTCGGCGAAGGTCTTCTCCACCGCGCGGAATCGTCGGTTCGCGCGGTCGCAGTCCATGACCAGCGGGAGGTGTTCGGGGTCCCCCGTGATGGTGAAGTGCGCGCGCAGGTGGATCTTGGCCATGTTCCAGCGCTCGGCGCGGTAGGCGGCGAGACCCGTCAATTCGCGCACGGGCGCCACGCCGGGCACCGCGTCGGAAACGATGCGACCGAGTCGCAGCGCCTCCTCGTAGCGCTTGCGGTCGTACCCCTCGGCGGCCTTGGTGAGGGTGATGACCATCTTCTCGCGCATGTAGGCGGTGCCGATGAAGGCCTTTCGCACGTCGGCCGCCACGTCCCCGGGCAGCGTGTACTTCGCCTTGACCTTGACGTTGGCCTTGGCCGGTGCTGCAGCGCTCGCGGGACGCACCTCTTGAACCCACTGCGCGAGGGGGTCGGGCGTGCGCCCGGCGCTGGGCGTGACCTCCATCGCCTGGCCGCTCGAGGTGATGTTCATGCCGCCCTTGCGCGCGACAC
>JAJZFO010000087.1 GCA_021805305.1 Actinomycetes bacterium
AGAGCAGTGTCACGTTGATCGCGATCCCCTCGGCGACGCACTCCTCGATGGCGCCGAGGCCCTCGGGGGTTCCGGGAATCTTGACCAGGAGGTTGCGTCGCTCGGCGCGACGATGGATCTCGCGCGCGGCCGCAATGGTCCGGTCCGTGTCAAAGGCCAGGAGGGGCGAGACTTCGAGTGAGACCCAGCCGTCGACGCCGTCGGTGGCCTCGTGCGCGGGCGCGAAGAGGTCGGCCGCTCGTCGCAGGTCCGCCAAGGCCAGTTCGAGGAAGATCTCCTCGCTGGTGAGCCCCTGTCGTGACAGCGCGGTGATCGAGTCGTCGTAGGCACCGGTCTTGATGGCCTTGTCAAAGATGGAGGGATTCGACGTGAGGCCGGTGACGTCGTGCGCGTCGATGTAGTTCTGGATCGAGCCATCGTCGAGCATGTCGCGGGTGATGTTGTCGAGCCAGAGGCTCTGACCCTTGTCGTGCAGTTCACGGGTTGCCTTCATGACTCTCCCTTCAGGGGAATCGACGTCCGCCGATGGGACACCGAACTCGCCGACGCGTGGGGGGACCTCACGGGTGGTTCCCGCACAGCACCTTAGGGGCCCAGTCGCGGGCGCGGGCGCCCCCGGTGGATCGCAAGGGTGCGGGGACGTCGGCGGTGGTCGCGGGAACTACTCGAGGACGAGACCCTTGGCGCGCTGGTGGTGGATGGCCAGCACGCCGATCAACGCGGCCACGACGCACGACGCCGCACCGGTCGCCAGACCGGTGCGCGCACCGAACTGACTGGTGATCCATCCGATGACCGGACCACCGATGGGGGTCGACCCCATGAAGGCGACCCCCCACAAGGCCATGACGCGACCGCGCAGCTGTGGATCGGTCTTGAGCTGCAGGGTGGAATTGGCCATGGCCAGGAATGAGACGCTGGCGTAGCCCACGAGGGCCAGCGCCGCGTACGCCACCGCCAGCACCGGCGAGATCGCGGCGCCCGCGACGAAGACGCCAAAGACGAGGGCCGATCTGATCAGGGCCACCAAACCCGTGCGTCCGCGCGTCGCCGTGACAAGACCACCTCCGACCGCGCCGATGCCCATCGCGGCGGTCATGCCCCCGTAGGCGACGGCGTTGCCGTGAAAGACGCTCTCGGCCAGTACCGGCAGGGTGACCTGGAACTCGTAGGTGAGCATCCCCACCAGGGCCATCATGAGTAACGGCACGCCGAGTTCGGGTGTGCGCGCCACGTAACGAAACCCTTCGATCAACTGCCCGCGGGTGCGCGGCGTCGGCGGCGAGGGACGAAGGGTCCGTTGGTCCATCGCGACGAGCGATCCGACCACGGCCACGAAGCTCAGTGCGTTGGCGGCGAAGCACCATCCCTCGCCCACCGTGGCGATCAGCACGCCCGCCACCGCCGGCCCCACCGCACGAGCCACGTTGTTCATCGTGGAGTTGAGGCTGACGGCGTTGCGCACATGGTCGGCCCCCACCATCTCGAGCACGAAGGCCTGGCGCGAGGGGTTCTCGAAACTGTTGTTGAGTCCGAGCACCACGGCGAGGACGCACACGTCGAGGAAGGTGACCATGTGCGCGAGCGCGAGGATCGCGAGCGTCGCGGCCTGGATCCCCATGAAGGACTGCAGGACGACCATCAGGCGCCGCTTGTCGATGCGGTCGGCGATGACCCCGCCGTATGGCCCCAGGAACAAGACCGGCAAGGTCTGCAGTGCGACGACCCATCCGATGTCCGTCGGCGAGTGCGTCAGGGTCAGTACGAGCCAGGACTGCGCCGTCGTCTGCATCCACGTGCCCACCAGCGAGATGGTCTGACCGAAGAAGAATTTGCGGTAGTTGTCGTTGGCCAGTGAGGAGAACGTACGTCGCGCGGTGTCCTGGAAGCTCATCAGCGTGGCTGTTTCAAGCGGGCGATCAGGGATTCGAGGGTGGGTAGGGCACCGGCCAGGACGCGTCGTTCCTCGGGGGACAGTTGTTCGAGAGCGCTCGCGAGCGCGTCGCTGCGGCGACGGTGGATCACCTCGTAGAGGGCGCGACCCTGGTCCGTGGCACTGACGTGCACCACGCGACCGTCGGCGTCGTCAACGTGGCGCGTGACGAGCTGCGACGCCTCGAGTTTGGCCACGATGCGCGAGAGCATGGTGGGGTTGATGCCCTCGAGGTCGGCGATCTCGGCCACGCGTAACGGACCGCGGCGCACGACCATGGCCAGCACCTCGAGTTGCGTGGGTGACAGCGCGTCGTCGGTGTAGCTCAGACGAAGTTGTCGCTGGCCGCGCACGAGGACCGTGCGCAGACGATCCACCAACTCCGCTCCCTGGGCCGCTCCTTCTTTTTCGTGTCGCGCCATGGTGGCCAGTTTAGCATCTATTTGCTTGCCGGCAAGCAAATAGATGCTCGTCCCCCGTCGCCCCGTCCCCCGTCGCCTCGTCACTCTCCCTGCGGGGGCGTCGCTATGGTCGCACTATGGGCATCACCTCGCGCATGGTCGACGTCGGGTTTCGATCGCTCAACCTCGTGCACCGGACGGTCGTCGTCGTGAGCCGGGGGCGAGTGGGTCGTCACGCGCTCGGCATGGAGATCGTCGAACTGATCACCGTGGGGCGACGCAGTGGTCGTCCGCATCACACGATGCTGACCGTCCCGGTGATCGAAGGTGACACCCTCGTCCTGGTGGCGTCCAAGGGCGGCGACGACCGTGACCCGGACTGGTTCAAGAATTTGCGTCACACCCCCGTGGTGGACGTCGTCTGGCGCGGCCAGCGACGCGCCATGCGGGCGCGGGTGGCGACGCGCGACGAGGTCGAGCGGCTGTGGCCGCTCGTCGTGGAAACCTATCGGTCCTACGAGCGCTATCGTCAGCGCGCCTCGCGCGAGATCCCCCTGGTCATCTGCGAGCCGGAGCCCGCCTCGCGATGACGGCGGCGCCCCGCGCCGCCGTCGGGTCGCCACGCGGTGCCGCGCGGCTCAATCGAACATCGACTCCAGGATTTGCGCGACCAGGTCATCGGTGGTGTCGGGGTGCAAGAAGGCCAAGCGCGCCACCATCTCGCCCTCCCAACGTGTCGGGGTGACGAAGGCGATCTGGTCGCGCAACAACCTCTCGCTCCACTCGAGGTACTGGTCCTCGCTCCAGCCGATGCGTCGAAAGAGCACGATGGACAGACTCGCTGGACGCACCAACTCAAGTCCCTCGGTCGCGTCAATGCGCGCCGCGGCGCGGTGAGCGAGGTCGATGGCGCTCTGGGTCGCGCTCTCGTAGGCGTTGACGCCGTAGGTCACCAGGGAGAACCAGAAGGGCAGACCACGCGCTCGCCGGGACAGGTGGATCGCGAAGTCCGAGGGATTCCAGTCGTAGTGGTCGTCGTCGCCGGTGTGCAGCACGTCGAGGTAGCCAGCCTGTTGGGCGAGGAAGTGGCGTGCCAACGCCGGCTCGCGATAGATCAGGGCGCAACAGTCCAGTGGCCCGAACAACCACTTGTGGGGGTCGACGATGAAGCTGTCGGCGTGGCGGATGCCGCGCAGGAGTTCACGTTCGGAGGAGAACAACGCCGCGCCGCCGTAGGCGCCGTCGACGTGGAACCACAATTCGTGCTCGCGCGCGTAGCTGCCGAGGCCTTCGAGGTCGTCCACGATGCCCGCGTTGGTGGTGCCCGACGTGGCGACGATGCCGATCACGTTCTCGCGATGGGGATCCGAGGCGAGGGCCTTCTCGAGGTTGGCGCGGGTGAAGCGGTGGTCGTCGGGCTCCACGAGCAGCGGCTCGATGCCCAACACGTGCAATGCCTTGCCGATGCTCGAGTGGGCGTCGGCCGAGATGGCGAAGCGCAC
>JAJZFO010000259.1 GCA_021805305.1 Actinomycetes bacterium
TGGGCGGTCCGCGACTGGAGTCGCCCGCGCCGCACCAATCGTGAGGTTGTCACGAGCGCCACGATCAAGAGGACGCCCAGCACGGGGCTGTGGGACGAGGACACGGACTCAGACTAACGAGTTCTCCTCCAACACGTTCTCGTCGTCGTGGCGCGACCGTGAACACAAGACGTCCGGTCACCTCCTCGTCACGTGGCGTCTCGGTACAATCTCATCCACCGGCGTGATCGACGCCTCGAACCCCCTTGACGACAGTGAGGCCACGCCAGCGTGAATGTGCTCTTCATCACTCTCGACCAGTTCCGCGCCGACTCCTACGGCGCGGCCGGACATCGGGTGGTGCAGACCCCGACGCTGGACCGCCTCTGCGCCGAGGGGGTCCGACTCGGCCAGCACTATTCCCAAGCCGCGCCGTGTGCGCCGGGTCGCGCGGCGCTCTACACCGGGACGTATCAGATGAACAATCGCGTGGTGGCCAACGGCTCGCCGTTGGAGGACCGCTTCGACAACGTCGCGCGCCTGGCGCGCCGCGCGGGCTACGTGCCGACGCTCTTCGGCTACACCGATCAGGGACTCGATCCGAGTCAGGCGGCCGGGGTCGACGACCCTCGCCTCGACAGCTACGACGGCATCCTGCCGGGCTTCGCCCTCGGTCATTATCTGCCCGAGAGTCAGGCGACCTGGGTCGAGCATTTGCGCGACCTCGGCTACGACGTCCCCTTCGGGTGGGCGGCGGCGCTACGCGGCGAGCCCGATCGACCAGCGGAGCACTCCCTGACGGGCTTCTTGACCGATAAGTTCCTCGAATGGCTCGGCGTCCAGGAGGGGGGCTGGTTCGCCCACGTGAGCTACCTGAGACCCCACCCGCCCTACGCGGCGGCGGGGGAGTACTCACGTCGCTACGACCCGGCCGATGTCGACCTGCCCATCGCCGCGGTCGACGAGGGCGACCGTCATCCACTGCACGCGACGGCGATGGGCATCGCCTACTGCGCGGCCCCCGAGGGCGAGGAGGCCCTGCGCCACCTTCGCGCGCAGTACTACGGCATGATCGCCGAGGTGGACTTCCACTTGGGCCGGATAGTCGAGGAACTCACGCGGCGCGGGGAGTACGAGGAGACGCTGATCATCGTCACCTCGGATCACGGGGACCAACTGGGCGACCACGGCCTCATCGAGAAGCTCGGCTACTTCCCGCAGAGCTATCACATCCTGGGTATCTGGCGCGACCCGCGTGTGGGGGCGCGTGGACGCGTCGTGGACCACTTCACCGAGAACGTCGACATCGCGCCCACCCTCGCCGACGCGCTCGGCGTGGAGGTCCCCGCGCAGTTCGACGGGCGGGTGATGACGCCGCTCCTTGAGGGTCGTGACGTCGAGTGGCGCACCGCGGCGCACTACGAGTGGGACTACCGCAGCATGTTCCTGGCGCAATCGACCCGGCCCTGGCCCTACGATCGCTCGCTGTCGCGCGACAACCTCGCGGTGTCGGTGACCAGCGAGACGGCCTACGTGCAGTTCGGTGACGGCTCCTACCTCTGCTTCGACGTGGCGCGCGACCCGACGTGGCGCACTCCGGTGGACGACGTCGATCGCGTGCTGCGCGCCGCGCAGGAGATGCTGCTGTGGCGCCAGGAGCACCTCGGGCGGACCTATACCGACATGTTGCTCGAGGAGGGTCGTCCGGGTCGTTGGCCCGCCCACCTTCGCCACTAGGGACGCGTCGCACTGCGTGGCTGGGTCGCGCACCGCGCGCGAGCCGCGGTGCACCAGTCCCTCGTCGTGTGGTCTCCCTTCGACGGGGACGTGACGTCCAGGTGACGAGGAGTCACGTGCTCATCACGTGGACGTCACCCGACGTGATTATTTCCTCCCTCGTTCGCGGACCAATCGCAATGAATTCATCTACTTCAATGTCGCGTCGCGGAGTCGTGCGTTTAGATGTGCCCATGAACCTCACCACCACATCAATCAAGCGGGCCGTCACGGCTCGATATCTGGCCGCGGTCCTCGGGGCCACGGTCGCAGTCACCTCCCTGTCGATCGTGAACTCGGGCGCGGCCACACCGCACTCGTCGGTCCCGACGATCCTGCTCTACAACGCCCAGGGCTACGGCGACTACGTCGCCAAGGCCTTCAACGCGACCAACCCCGGATTCAAGATCGTGGTGGACGACGACTCGACCGGCCCGCTCTTCACGAAGATCCAGGCCGAGATGGCGGCGGGCAACCCCAAGTGGGGTCTGTTCTGGGCCGACGGAGCCACCGAGTTCGCCGCGTTGGACAAGTCGGGCTACCTGGTGAAGAACGTCGTCGCCACGTCGACCAAGTACACCGCGGGCGGCGCGGCGAATCTGCCGACCGACCGTAGCTACGCGCCCACCGGCATCACCACCGTGGGCAACCTCTGCTACGACACCGTCGCGACCAAGGGCATGAAGCTCCCCACGACGATGGCCGGACTCACGAGCCTGCCCAAGGGCGCCCTCGGCATGAACAACCCCTCGCAGTCGGGCCCGACGTATCCGCTGGTGGCCGGCGTCATGGCCCATCTCGGCGGTCTCAAGGCCAACGTCACCCCCACCACGGCCCAGGTGAACGCCGCGATCAAGAAGGGCGAGGCGTACTACCTCAAGCTCAAGGCCAACGGGCTGCAGGTGCGTGACACCAATGGACCCACCCTGGGGGCCATGGAGTCCAACCCGCCGACCCTCGCCATGGCGACCATCCAGTCCTCGGCCTGCTACGGACAGATCCTCGCGAAGCCCAAGTCCCAGTGGCCGACCGGCAAGGTGAAGACGCTGGACTACTCCATCGCACTGCCGGGAAACATCGCGGTCGACAACAAGTTGTCCCCGGCCCTGCAGGCCGACGCCATGAAGTTCGTGGCCTACGTGACCTCGGTCGCCGGTCAGCACGCGATGCTGCAGGGTGACCCCTACGGTGACAGTCTGTTCTGGCCGGTCATCAAGGGCGTCAATCCGCGTCCGGGCCTGCCGAGCTTCGCCTCGACCAAGGCCTACGCCATCAACCCCTACGTGTGGGGCCCCCTGGAGAATCAGATCAACGCCTGGTTCACGAACAACATCGTCAACTGATCGTCCCCGAGTCCTCAACCGCGGCGGGTCCCCGCCGCGGTTGAGGACGTCGCGACTCCCATGACCGTCGACACCCTCTTCTCCGAAATCACCCCCAGCGCCCCACCGCGCCAGAGCATGGCGCGGCTGCGTCGCGTGCGCTGGTCCGGACTCGCCGTCTGGGCCGTGTTGCTGGTCCTGATCATCATTCCCGTGGTCACCTTCGTGGTGGCGGCGATCAGTCCGCGACTGTTCCATCAGGGGACGTCGTACTTCACGCTGTCCAACATCGCCACGGCCTTCAGCGGCTACACCGGTCGCGGCATCGTGGACTCGCTGTGGGTCTCCACGCTCGTCGGGGTCTTCGCCGTCTCCTTCGCGACCGCCATCGCGTGGATCGTGCACCGCACGAACGTCTACGGTCGCCGCGTGTGGTCGGGGGCGATGTGGCTGCTGTTGCTCATCCCCACCTGGATGATGACCCTGGGCTGGATCGACGTCCTGCAGCCCGGTGAACTGGCGAGCGCCCTGGGCGTGCATTCGCTCTTTTTCTACCACATGTTCTTCGGGGCCTCGGGCATCGTCTTCGTCCTCTCCTCGGCGTCGCTGCCGTTCTCCTACTTCGTGATTTCGGTCGCGCTGCGCGGTCTCGGATCGGAGTTCGAGGACGCCGCGCGCGTGCACGGCGCGAGCCGATGGGGGGCGATACGCGCCGTGCTGCCGATCATCGCCCCGGCGCTCCTGAGCGCCTTCGCG
>JAJZFO010000024.1 GCA_021805305.1 Actinomycetes bacterium
CTACCAGCTCATCCGCTCGGGCGCGATGGACGAGTACCGCTACGGCAAGCGCTTCTTGCACAAGAACGGGCGCGTCGTCTTCGCCGAGGTGTCGATCTGCTGCGCGCGCGACGAATCCGGCGAGGCCCAGTACTACGTCTCCTCGGTGCGCGACGTGACCGAGGAGCGGGCCCTCTCGGCGCAACTCTCCTTCCAAGCGCTGCACGACCCCTTGACGGGACTGGCCAATCGCGCCCTCTTCGAGGACCACCTCCTGCAGGCGCGCTCTCGCTCCGCGCGCGAGAAGAAGGTCGGCGCGGTGCTCCTGGGCGACCTCGACGACTTCAAGGGCGTCAACGACACCTACGGGCACCTGGTGGGCGATCAGCTGCTCATCGAGATCGCCAACCGCTTCAAACAGGTCACGCGCACCTCGGACACGTTGTGTCGCTTCGGGGGCGACGAGTTCCTCTACCTCGCCGAGGGGTTGTGCAACACCGATGAGGCCCACGTCATCGCGCGACGACTGCTCTCCACGCTCGAGGACCCCTTCGTCTTCGGCGACATCCGCATCGAGCAGAAGGCCAGCATCGGCATCGTCGTGTTCGACGGCGAGAGTCCCGACAACGTCGAGCTGATCCAAAACGCCGACGCCGCCATGTACGAGGCCAAACGCCGTGGCCACGGACACATCGCGCTCTTCACCCCCCAGATGGGCCACGACGCGGTGAACCGCTTCTCTCTCGTGCAAGAGCTGCGACACGCGCTGGCCGCGGGCGAAGTGGACATGCACTACCAGCCCATCATCGACCTGACCACTTCCTCCATCGTCGGCTTCGAGGCGTTGATGCGCTGGCGTCACCACGAGCGGGGCTGGATCCCCCCCGACGTCTTCATCCCCCTGGCCGAACAGAGCGACCTCATCGTGACCTTGGGAGAGTTTGCCCTACGCACCGCGCTCGATGCCGCGAGCACGTGGGAGGTCACGGACGCCACGCGCGGCTACCCCTACGTGACCGTCAACCTCTCCGCGCAACAGTTCCACGACCCTGGGCTGGTCACCCTCATCGAACACGAGCTCGACCGCAGTGGCGTCGCCCCCGAACGCTTGATCCTCGAGGTCACCGAGGGAGTCGCTCTCGTGGACATCTCCGAGACGCTCAATATCATGGAGCAGCTCAACCACCTCCACGTGGGCATCGCCCTGGACGATTTCGGCACCGGCTACTCCTCGCTGTCCTACCTCGCCGCCCTCAATCCCAAGATCATCAAGATCGACCAGTCGTTCGTGCGACCCACGCACGACAAGAAGCGCAGTGACACCTTGCTCGAGGCCATCGTCACGCTGGGCAACAAACTCAACATGACTGTGTTGGCCGAGGGGATCGAGACGTCCGCCCAGCTCGACCGGCTCCATCACCTCGACTGCGAACTCGGCCAGGGCTTCCTGTGGTCACCGGCGGTCCCGGTGGACGAAGCCACCAACATGCTGGCCCACCCCCTCGACCCCACGTAAACAAGGCTTCGGCGCCGCGACGTCGCTCGAGAGCGTCACGACGGTGGTGGCACCGCCGCCATCAGGTGAAGAGGATGCGGGGACGAGCGAAGGTCCCGGCCGACTTTCTCTCAAGGGGTGGTAGAATGCTGGGCAATTGAAGTTCGCAAACAATCGCTGTGAGCGGTTCATAAACAGCGGATTTTGGGAAGAAGGACTGATGTCCGCACTTACCCACCTCAGAGATCACGGGACTGGCGCCCGATCATCGCGGGCGTCGCGATGGTTTCCTCGCTCCCCCCGGTCCGCGCACCTTCGCGGGCGCAGTGGTGGCGTCCTCGCGATCGCCTTCACCGCGCTGGCGGCGGGCCTCTGGGCATCGCCGATGGCGGGCGCCGCGACCACCACGGTCAATCTCGCTACGGCGTCGAGCTACGCGGTCCTCGCGGGCAGCACCATCGTCAACACGGGCGCCTCGGTGATCTCGGGCGACATCGGTCTCTCGCCCGGGACGGCGGTCGTCGGATTTCCGCCCGGTGTCCAAAGTAGTGGCACCACCCAAGTGGCTGACGCTCAGGCGGGTGTCGCCCAATCGGACCTCACCGCCGCCTACGTCGACGCCGCGTCGCGGACCCCCTTCTCGACCGTGTCGAGCGACCTCGGTGGCTCGACGCTGGTTCCCGGGGTCTACCAGTCATCATCGGGTCTCTCATTGACGGGAACCCTGACGCTCAACGGCGGCGGTGATCCCAATGCGGTCTTCATCTTCCAAGCGGGCTCCACGCTGATCGCGGCGACCGGTAGTCAGGTAGTCCTGGAGAACGGCGCGCAGGCCTGCAACGTCTTCTGGCAAGTCGGCAGTTCAGCCACGCTGGGAACGACGAGTCAATTCAGTGGCTCGATCATGGCGCTGACCTCCATCACCCTCAACACCGGCGCATCGGTCACCGGTCGGGTCCTGGCGCGAAATGGCGCGGTCACCCTTGACGGCAACAACATCGCGGTCCCGGCCTGCAGCGCCGCCGTGGCCACCACGACCACGTCGACCACGACGACCACGACGACCACGACGTTGCCCGCGACCACGACGACCGTGGCACCCACCACTACAACGACCCGCCGTGCGCCCACCACCACGACGACCCGGCGTGCGCCCGCGACCACCACCACGACCGCCGCGACGACGCCCGCCTCAACGGTGACCACCACGACGGTGACCGCCGTGGCGCCCACCACCACGACGACCGTGGCACCCACCACCACGACCACGGTGATCCCCTCGGGACCCCCCGCGACCGGTCAGGGGGGTGCGGCGGGACGACCGCCGAGCTCACCACGCACGCCCTTAATTCTTGGCTCACTCGGGTTAGCGGGCTTCTTCGGCATCCTCGCCCTGCGGGAGAGACGTCGAGGGTGAGGACGCGGTCGTCGTGACGTCGACGGCGCCTAGTTCCAACGCTCGCCGCACCCGGCGTGAACGCCTGTACTGGTTACTCGGCGTGGCACTCCTGGTGGTGGCGGGCGTCGGTATCCTGGTCCTGCGACCATCGCCGGACCCGACCCAACACGTCATCACGTCGTCCACGACCACGACGACGACTGGCGGGGCACCGGTCCTCCAGGGGCTCGCCCGATCGATACCGCGAGAACTCCTCGTGCCCTCCCTCGGCATCGCGGTCCCGGTCGGCCAACTGGGGCTGCAGGCGAACCATCAGGTCCAAGTGCCCACGAGCGCGCACACGGTCGGCTGGTTTCGCCTGGGCCCCACGCCAGGTCAAGTGGGGTCGTCGGTCATTCTCGGGCACGTGGATTCGTACCGCGGACCCGGGATCTTCTTCACGCTCAAGTCCCTCGCGGTAGGGGCGCTCATCGAGGTCCGACTCAGCGACGGGCTCACCGCACAATTCCGCGTGACCAGCGTCGTCCAGTACGCCAAGTCCACCTTCCCCGACCGCCTGGTGTACGGATCAAGTTCGAATCGCTGGCTCAATCTCGTCACGTGTGGGGGCACCTTTGACCACGCAACGGGCAGCTACGAATCGAACATCGTCGCGTTCAGCCGGCTGGTGGGCACCGTCGCGTCCACGAGTTGAGCACCGCCTTCGCACTCGCGACGCGCGGCCGCGGAGGCGGAGACGCCGGCGCGTGGACGTGACCCCACCTGCGACCGGTGTCACGAGGCGCGCTGATGAGTGATCCATCTCATAGTGCACCTTGAGAGGCGTGCGGCGAGCACCCTGACGTTGACGCCCGGATGACGATGGGCATCCCAGGCGTCGAGCCCATTCGGTGAGACTCACCTGTCACCCCGCGCGAGTGCGTCTGGTCGCGTAACGTTTCAC
>JAJZFO010000026.1 GCA_021805305.1 Actinomycetes bacterium
CGGACCGCCAGCTCTATCGCCGCTACACCCTGCACGGGACGAGCCACATGTTGGGCATCGACGTGCACGACTGCGCCAACGCGCGCAACGAGTCCTACCTCGGCGAGTTGCGCGAGGGGTACGTGTTGACCATCGAGCCCGGACTGTACTTCCAGAGCAACGACCTCACCGTGCCCGAGGAGTACCGCGGCATCGGCGTGCGCATCGAGGACGACGTCCTGGTCACCGCCGACGGTCACCGCAACCTCTCGGCGGCGCTCGCGCGCGACCCCGACGAGATCGAGGCCTGGATGGCGCAGCTCTGGGCGGGGGGGCCGGGCGACCTCAGCGTGGGCTGAAGCGACCCGGCCGCAGGACCACCGCTCCTAAGGTCACTGCGTCTCGATCTCCTCGCGGCTGATGCCGAGGAAGTAGAGGACCGCATCGAGGTAGGGCACCGAGAGCGCGGCATCGGCGTGCTCACGCACCACGGGCTTGGCGTTGAAGGCAATGCCGAGTCCCGCCACGGAGATCATGTCGATGTCGTTGGCCCCGTCACCCACCGCCACGGTCTGGGCCAGCGGGACCCCCACCTCGTGGGCGAATCGCTCGAGCGCGCGCGCCTTGGCGGCGCGGTCCACGATGGGCGCCGCCAGGCGACCGGTCAGCCTGCCCTCGACTATCTCGAGGCGATTGGCCTCGAGATAGTCCACGTGGAGCTCGGCGAGCAGGGGGGCCAGGATCTCGACGAAGCCGCCCGACACCACGGCGGGCACGTAGCCCAGGCGATGCAGGGTGCGAAGGAGAGTTCGCGCACCGGGTGTCAGGCGCAGTCGGTCGCGAACGAGGTCGAGCACGCGCGCGTCGAGGCCCTCGAGGAGCGCGACGCGGCGCCGAAGCGACTCGGCGAAGTCGAGCTCGCCGGCCATGGCCGACGCGGTGATGCGCGCCACCTCCTCGGCGCAGCCGCTCTCCTCGGCCAGCAGGTCGATGACCTCGTCCTGCAGGAGCGTCGAGTCGGCGTCCATCACCACGAGATGCTTGGCCCGCCGGTGCAGTCCCGCGCGCTGCACCGCCAGGTCGACCCCGTTCTCCTGGGAGACCGCGGTCACCGCTTCGCGCAGCGCGGCGTGGTCTCGACCACGCACCACGAGCTCGTAGCAATCGACCGGGTAGCTGGCCAGGTGCACGATGCGCTCGCAGGTCGCCCCCACCGACGCGATGGCGCGAAAGATCCCCTCGAGTTGGGCGGCGACGATCCGCGCGGCGAGCAGGGTCACCAGCAGACGGCCGCCGTCGCCGCTCTCGTCGGGCGTCACCCGGTCCACGCGCGCCTCGATGCCGCTACGGCTGATGTCGTGGCTCGCGAGGGCGCGGCGCACGTCGTCCTCGCTCACCGTGTCCTCCACCGTCACCTCGCCGCAGAGCACGAGTTCACCACGAATAGTGATCTGGGCCACGTCCGAGAGCTGGCCCTGCGTGCTCGTCACCTGGGCGAGGGCGGCGAACAGCTCGGCGCCCACCCCCACGCGATCAGGGCCCGAGACGGTAACGAGGTAGGTGACGTTCGACACGGCTAAATGGTAGAGCGTTTCGCGCGGACCTAGGACCCCTCCTCGAGAGCGCGGCGGGCGCGCACGGCGGCCACGTGGGGGTCACTGCGCGCGTCGAATCGCCACAGTGAGGGCAACGCCGCCCCCACCAGTCCCACCGATCCGGTGCACGCCAGCCCGCCGAAGGTGAGTGAGAAGCGCAGGGTGGTCCACGCGGCCATCACCCCCGCGCGGAACTGACCCGCCGTGGGTCCGAGCGAGTACGAGATCATCTCCATGCCGGCCATGCGACCGCGCATGTCGGGTGTGATCGACTCGTTCCACATGGTGGACCGGAAGATCCCGCTGAGCGAGTCGGCTCCGCCGGCGATCACCAGACCCAGCATCACGAGCCACAACGACGAGCCGGCCCCGAAGAGGGCGATGCCGAGCCCCCACGCCGCGGCCGAGGCGATGACCGCACGCCCGTAGTGGTGCACGTGCGAGGTCCACCGCGAGAGCAGGGTGAAGATCAGGGCCCCCGCCGGCAGCGCGCTGTAGAGCAGCGAGAGTGCGTAGGAGTCGTGGTATCGCTCGGCCACGAAGGGCAACATAGCGACCGGGAAGGCGAACGTCATGGCCAGAAGGTCGATGACGTAGGTCCCCACGATGTCGGGACGCGAACGCAGGAACCTCACGCCCGCGCGGAGGGCCACGGCGTCGCTGGTTTCGACCGTCGTGGGGGCGATCTGACGCGTCAGACCCGACAGGAGCCGGAGCGAGAGAGCGAAGGTCACGAGGTTCGCGCCGTAGACGACGCCGGGGCCCGCACCCACCGCCACCAGGCCCCCCAGGGCGGGACCGATGATCGACGCCGTGGTGTAGCGGACGTTGGCCAAGGTCGACGCCGCTCGCTGCAGGTCGTGGGGCACGAAGGACTGATTGAGCGCCTCGATGCTCGGGCGCTGCAAGCTCGACACCGCCGCTGCCACCACGGCGTCGGCGTACAGGACCCAGACCTGGGGGTGCGCGAGAAGCGCGTTCACCAAGACGGCGGTCGTGGCGATCATCAATAGCAACTCCATCGTGATGATGAGGCGCCGTCGGTCCATCCGGTCGGCCAGCACGCCCCCGTAGAGGCCGAAAACGACGAGAGGAACGAGTTCGAAGAGGCCGAGCGCGCCCACTTCGAGCGGCGAGTGCGTGAGGACCTTGAGTTGGTAGGGGATCGTGACGTAGGTGGCTTGCGAGCCCACGGCCGTGATGAGACCGGCGACGTAGAGCTGACGATACTCACGCGAGACCCGCAAGGGCGTCAGGTCGACGCCGAGGTACTGCCTCACTCGGGTGGTCCTGGCCGCCAGCCCGCGTCCGCGACGTAGTGACGTAACACCTTGGCCGGGACCCCACCGAGCACCACGTGGTCGGGGAAGCGACCCCGGACGACCGCGCCCGCGGCCACCGTGGTGTTGCGTCCCAGGTGGGTACCGGGCAGGATGACCACGTTGGTGCCAAGCCAACTCCCCGAGCCGATGGACACCGCGGACTCCTCGGGCGTCTGCCAGCCGACCGGCGTATCGGGGTCGAGGTACGTATGGTTCTGATCGGTGATGTAGACGTAGGGCCCCACCTGGATGTCGTCGCCCAAGGTGATCGACCAGTGACCCACGATGTGCGACCCGCGCCCGATGACGCAACGCTGGCCGATGGTCACGACGGGCGTGGACAGCATCACCTGTTCGCCATTGATCCCGGCCGTCAGGCAGACGTTCGGACCGACCAACGTCTCGTCACCGATCGAGAGGTACCGCTCGTTGTAGATCGTGCCCTGAGGGGCCAGTAGTCCGGCACCGCGCCCGAAGTAGTGGAACTTATTCGCGTAGGCGTCATGGGGTGCCACCGTCGCCACCTCGTCGGCGTAACGGCGCGCCGCGCGAACTCTCTCGCCCAGCCAACGCCGAAAGACCAGCCGCGCATTCACCTCGACCACGCTACTGGGCGACCCAACGGGGACCGTGCTCACGTGACGGCCGACTCACCCTGCGGCGCCCCCGGCGCCGTACCGGCGCAACTCAGTCCAAGGTCAAGGGGGTGTCGAGATCGACGTCAGCACCCACCACGTCGGGCAGCAACGAGTTCGCCAGGTGCTCGCGGACCCGGCCGTCGATCTCCGCCATCGTCTGGGGGTTCTCGCGTAGGAACGTCTTGACGTTCTCGCGTCCCTGACCCATCTGCTCACCCTCGTAGGTGAACCAGGCACCGGCCTTCTTCACGAAGCCCAGCTCCACCGCCACGTCCAGGAC
>JAJZFO010000243.1 GCA_021805305.1 Actinomycetes bacterium
CATCGTCTATGGTCATCTGGCTCTCCTCGCCGTGGCGTGACGTCGTGTCGCACCATTGAGATGACGAGCGTTTACGGTATGGAGGGTCGCCGCCGATCACTTCTGCGTCGTCGATGAGTTCTTGGGCTAGGCCAGTGCGAGCGATGCCACCGAGCAGTGGGGCATTCGGCGGGTCATTGGTGTCACTCCCGATGGCGGGGGCGTGAATCGGCCAAGGCCTTGGCTCTCTCCCAGATGAGTCTGAAGTCGCCACGCCACGTGGGGCGTGGGTCAGCCAAGAGGAGTGCGCCGATGTGTTACGTGGTCACCAGCGCGCTGACCGATATGCGCCTCGGACCATGGATCAAGTGACCATGGACCCTGGCGCTCTCGAGGCGTTGGGGCGATGATAGTACCTGCAGGTGATGTTGGGCCTGCGTAGTGAGGAGGTGGTTATGGCGCTAGTGCGTAGAGATGCCACGAGTCACCCCGTGGAGTGGCCGATGTTCGGCCTCCCGGAGAGGTGGCGCCGTTTCCTTGACATCGACGATGTCGAAGGCTGGATGCGCGTGGAGGAGTTCAACGACGGCCACGAGATGGTGATCCGAGCGGAACTGCCGGGGGTCGATCCCGACAAGGACGTGCAAGTCACCACGAGTGGTGGATTCGTGAAGATCCGGGCGCATCGTGAGGAGAAGGCCGAGCACACCGAGAAGTCCGGCTATCGCAGCGAGTTCCGCTACGGCGAGTTCGAGCGCGAAGTGTCGTTGCCTGACGGCGTCGAGAGCAAGGACGTGAAGGCCACCTACAAGGACGGCATCCTCGAAGTGAGGATTCCGCGTCCCGCCAACACGAGCGAGGCGACGAGGACGATTCCCGTCACCCGATCGTAGGGGCCGTGAACCGCTGACACGACATCCCCCCTTGTCGTGTCAGCGCCGTTCACCTCTGGTCAGCACTCGTCGACGCTGTCGTGTTCGCGACCTCGCCGCATCGTCCGAATGCTCGTGGCGCGTTCGCTCGCCCTGGAAGTCGCGTAGACCGACTCGCAAGAAGTGTCTATGGGCGCGGGTGCGCGACATCTACCAGGCTGGTCGGCGACGAGCGGGAATCGGCTCCGTTCACTCGGCGCTCGTGAGTTGGCGTAGGACCTCCAAGTCCTCCGTGGCGCCGAGGACGGTGAGACGGTCTCCGGCCTTGAGGGTGGTGTCACCGGTGGGGCGGATGACGTCGCGACCTCTCTCGATGGCGGTGATCAGGACACCACGAGGGGTGTGCGAGGTGCGCACACTCCTTCCCACCATCGAGGACTGTTCATTGATGACGAATTCCGAGATACCCGTCGTCCCCCCGAGTTCTGAGATCCTCTGCAGATTGGCCTGCACCGTGCGCCGGTAGTTCCTGACTATGTCCGAGATCGAGATGGTGCCCACGACGCGACGGTCGTCGTCGATGACGGCGGCCCATCGCTGAGTGGTCGAGGTGAGGGTCTCGAGGACGCTGTCGAGGTGGATCGACTGGTGGATCGGCGCGTAGGTCGCGTCGATCGCTCCCACGGACTCTGGGGCGGCGCCCTCGACGGGTGTGGCGAGGCCCGTTGGGGGCGACTTCTCGCCCGCACCGCGCTCAGTGTCGACCTCGGGGAGGTTGACCACGCCGAGGTAGCGTCCCTGGGCGTCGACGACCGGCGCCGCGCTGACGTTCGCCGCCGTGAGGTGCTCGCGCATCGTCGAGGGCTGGTCGGATTCCTTGAGGACGCAACGCGGCGAGGCCATGGCGTCGCCCGCGGGAACGAGGGCGAGTAGCGGCAGACCGGTGAGGATCCGGTGCGCGGGCGACTCGATGCGGCTGCGCAGCTGGCTGCGGTAGATGGTGTCGTCGTTGCGCCGCACGATCAGCGTCGCGAGCCCCACCGCCAGCATCGCCGGCACGACGAGCGAGAGCGTCCCGGTCATCTCGGCGACCATCAGCATGACCGCCAGTGGGGCGCGTGAGATACTCCCGAAGCAGGCCATCATTCCGACGATGACGAAGGGGGCCGGGTCGTGTCCGAGACTCGGGACCACCGGCTCGAGCAGGCGCCAGACGGCCGCGCCGACGAAGGCCCCGATCACCATCCCGGGACCGAAGATGCCGCCCGAGCCGCCCGAACCGATGGAGAGCCCGGTCGTGGCGATGCGCGCGAAGGGCAGGATCAGTACGATCCAGAGCGGGATGTGCTCTAGCTGGGGGCCGAGCCCCGCCTGGATCCACCCGTAGCCGGTGCCGATGACCTCGGGGATGGCCAGGGCGATCAGTCCCACGATGAGGCCGCCGATGGCCGGTCGTATCCAGCGCGCGAGGGGGAGTCGGCTGAAGTAGTCCGCCATCGCGTAGAAGGTCTTGGCGTAGAGCAGGCCAACGCCGCCGCCGATGATGCCGATGATTGCGAACCAGAGCAGTTGCATCGCGCTGGTGAGGTGGTAGTTACCGACGTAGCCGAAGAGCGGGCCGAAGCCCTCGACCGAGCCCCAGACGGCGTAGCCGACGATCGAGGCGATGAAGGACGGGAGGAGGGCCTCCACCTCGAAGTCGTCACGGTAGAGGATCTCGGTCGCCAGGATGGCTCCCCCGAGCGGTGCGCCGAAGATCGCCCCGATGCCCGAGCCGATGCCACTGGCCACGGTGATGCGCGCGTCGGCCGGACTGAGGTCGAGGAACCGGGCCAGGAACGAACCGAAGCCGGCGCTGATCTGGCCGGTCGGCCCCTCGCGACCGCCCGAGCCGCCCGAACCGATTGTCAACGCCGAGGCGATGATCTTGACGATGACCGCGCGCACGCGCACGCCGCGCGGGTTGTGGTGCACCGCCGCGATGGCGGCGTCGGTGCCGTGGCCCTCCGCCTCGGGGGCCACGGCGAACACCAGGATCGCTCCGGCGAGCGCGCCCACGCAGGCCACCAGCGGAATGGCCCAGGGTCTCGCGAATCCCGCCGAGGCCGCGCGAGCGCCTTCGCTGATCGGCAGGGGCACGCGGTAACCGGCGAGGACTTCGAGGAAGAAGTAGGTGGCGAGGCGCAGGGCCTCGTAGAAGGCGATGGCGCCCAGTCCGGCGATGATGCCGATGATGACGCCGAGCAAGAGCCACTTCTTGTTATAGGTCGTGCTGGTCAGCCACCGGCTGAGGCGCACCTGGAGCGATCGCCACTCGCGCGACCACCGCACCCTGAGGGAGTTCGTCTCGGGTGACATCTACAGGTCCCAGCCCATCGACCAGTCCTGCTCGGGCACCTCGCCCGCCGCGGCGGCCAGGCGAGAGAGCGCCTGCACGATGACTGGCCGCTCCTCGGCACTGATGGCGTTGACGACCTTCTCGATCTCGTGGCGACGTCGCCGGGTGACCGAGGTGACGAGGGCCACGCCCTTCTTGGTGAGGTCGAGGTGCACGTGGCGCCGGTCGCCGGACGCGGCGCTGCGCGCGATGAGGTCCTTCTTCACCAAACGGTCGCACATGCGAGTGGCGGTGGCGGGTGTCACGCACAGCGCCTCGGCGAGGCCGGCCAGGTTCTGGGGGCCGCGCGAGGCGAGGACGATCAACGTGCGGTACTGGACCAGCGTGACCTCCTCGGCGATGTCCGAGAGCGAGCGTGCGGCCACCGCGACCAGGACGCGACTGGCCGCGAGGACCGAGTCGATCACCGCGTCGGTGGGCTGATGGGTCAACGTCTTTGATTGCATCCACTAATTATTGCATATAGAAATCAATCACTTCGTCCCTCGCGACCAGGGTCTCGATGGGCCCTCTCGAATGATCGGTGGACGAGCGATCGTCGCGCCGCTCCCGTCATAA
>JAJZFO010000031.1 GCA_021805305.1 Actinomycetes bacterium
GGTGACCGTGCTCACGTCGATGGTGGCGCCGATGCGATCGTCCGGGGTCCCCATGTGCAACGGCTCGCCGTCCACACTGGGCGGGCCCTCGGGTTCGCGCACGACGCCCCGCGCGGCGTCCTCCTGAGCCTGACGGCGCGCCTCCTCCTCCCAGCGAGCGCGCATCACCTCCATCACGGAGTCGGGGATGGCGTTGTAGTAGAGCGTGGGCTCGTAGTCGATCATCTGGAGGGCGGCGCGCGTGATGCGATTGGCCTGGATGTGATCGGGGTGCCCGTAGAAGCCGACCTCGTTGTACGTGACCACCACCTGGGGCCGCTCGGCCGTGAGGACCTCCGCGAGCCGCGCCGCGGCCTCTTCGACCGGCGTCGCCCAGAAGCTCTCGGGGTCGTCGTTCTGGGGCCAACCCATCATCCCCGAGTCGCGGTAGCCGAGGCGCACGAGGCGCTCGATGCCCAGTACCACCACCGACTGATCCAGTTCGCGCGCGCGGATCGCGGCGACCTCGTCACCGTCGTGGTGGTCGGCGTCGGGTTTCGCCCCGTCGGGAGTGTCACCGCACTCGCCGTTGGTGCACGTCACGAGCACCGTGCGCACCCCCTGATCGGCGAGCAACCGGTAGAGGCCGCCGGTGGAGGTGGCCTCGTCGTCGGGGTGGGCGTGCACCGCCAGGAACGTCAGATCACTCACGCCAGTCCTCCAAACAGATCATCGCCACAGGCTAGCGACGAGTGGTCCCGATGCCAACCGAGCTGGTAGTACTCGGTGCCGAAGATGAGGGCGAACAGGTCCGGGCCCATGGTGACCAGATCGGCGTTATCGCTCTGGGACGCGTGCGTCGCGATCGCGCGCTGCTTGAGCGCGCTGAATCGCGAGACGTCCATGACACTCGCCACCGACTCGTCCGCGACGTCGGCGACGGCGTCCTCGACCCACGCCGGCAGGAAGACGCCCGCTCCGCGCGCCTCTTCGATGAAGCGCCGCAAGACCCCGCGCGGCACCACCGGGTAGAAGAGGCGCTGCGCGCTCGAGCTCAACTCGACCGCGCGACGGGTGACCGCGTGGGCCATGACGTGGTCGGGATGACCGTAGAAGCCGTTCTCGTCGTAGGTCACCACCACCGTCGCGTCCTCCTGGTCGATGACCGCGGCGATGATCCTCGCCGTGGCGTCGACATCGGCGTTCATGAAGGCGTCAGGGTCGGCGTTGCTCGGCCATCGCGTCATCCCGGAATCCAGGAATCCCAGGGTGACCAGACGGCTCACCCCGACCAGGGCGGCGGCGCGCTGCAACTCACCGGCGCGCGTCGCGCGCGTCGAGAGGGCGTCGTGCCCCTCGTCGCAACCCGCGCGACCGGCCTGATCGATGCCGAGCTGGCCGAGGGTGCAGGTCACCAGGACCACGCGATCGCCCCGTTCGGCGTAGTGCGAGGTGACGCCCGCGGTGAACAGCGATTCGTCGTCGGGGTGCGCGTGGACGCACAGGAGGGTTCGAGAACTCATCCCACGAGGTTAGGAGGTGGCCAGTTGGATGACGCGCACGACCAACAGGGCGCCCGCGGTGAACAAGTACGCGCTCTGGCCGCGCATCAGCCAGCGTCGGGCGCGCGAGGCCGGCAGGGGCGTCAGTAGGTTGAGCCGGGGAGTGCGCCAGTCGCGGCGATCGGTCTCGAAGGTGGGGACCGGGGCCATCCGGGCGAGTCCGAGGGGCAGGCCGACCACGAGACCGACTAAGGCGAACCCGCCCAGCCAGCCAAGCAGGGCGATCACGTTGATCGACGCGAACAGCGTGGAGACCATGAGACCGATCGACAGGACCACCAAGATGGTGATGATGACGATGGCCAGGACGTTCAGCCACTTGGGATTGGTCCAGGGACCCATGATGGCGCGGTCGTTGCACAGCAGTAGCACGATGATGGTGGTCGAGGGCAGCATCAGACCGCCGATGGCCTGGACGCCGAGGGTGATCAGTCCGAGGGGCGCGTGAGGGATCAACGCCACGGTGCCGGCGAGCGCCAGTAGTGCGGCGAAGCCGCCGTAGAAGCCCTTGGCCTCGGAGAAGCGCGCGTTGAGCCCGAGGTTGGAATTGGACAGGTCGCTGATGGCGTAGGAACTCGCGAGCGTGACCACGGCGGCACCGATCACCGACGCGTTGAGCAGGAGGATCGCGAAGATGCCCCCCGCGCCGTGGCCGGCGTAGTGGTTCAGCCCGCGCGCCACGTCGAGGGTCGACGTGTACGCGTTGGTCCCGCCGTGGCGCGAGAGCACCGACGCGGTGGCGGCCACCAGGGCCGAGGCTCCGATGACCACGATGAACGAGCCGATGATGGTGTCCACCCGCTCGTAGTTGAGCCAGCGAGGAGTGATCTTCTTGTCGACGATGTTGGACTCCTGGAAGAAGAGCTGCCAGGGGGCCACGGTGGTGCCGATGATGGAGATGATCAAGAGCACCGCACTCGACGTCGCGCCGCCGCGGATGCTCGGGCTGACGGCGTGGACCACCACGGCGTGCCACTGCGGCCGGGTCACCACGACCAAGGGCACGACGAAGAGGTTGACCACGACGAAGAGCATCATGAATCGTTCCCAGCGACGGAACGAGCCCGTGGTGGTCACCGCGAAGAGAAGCGCCACCGCCACCGGGACCGACCACACGGGCGAGACGCCGAAGTACTGCATCGACAACGAGATACCGATGAACTCGGTGATGATGATGAGGAAGTTCAAGAACAGGATCGAGTAGATCGAGAGATTGCCCCAGTAGCGTCCGAAGCGCTCGCGGATCAGGCGACCGTGTCCGACGCCGGTGACCGCGCCGAGGCGCGCGACCATCTCCTGGATGACGATGAGGACCGGGATGAGCAATGGCAGGGTCCACAACAGGGTGTAGCCGTAGTTCTGTCCGGCCTGGGCGTAGGTCGATACGCCGCCGGCGTCGTTGTCGCCGATCATGACGATCAGCCCCGGACCGATGATGGCGAGCAGGGTCAAGAGACGAGCGCGAAGGCCGCGCCGGCCGCCGGTGTCGTGGGACGTGATGGTGCCGAAGGCACCGCTGATCTGATTCTCGGTCGACTTCTCGCTCACTGCGGCACCTCCTCTCGTTCTCTCGTGGTCGCGGGTGACACAACCACGCACGAGGGGTCCTAGGGCCGCGCCGCGCCTCTCACGAATGGTTGCGTCGTGTGATCAATCTCTCTGTGACCGGTACTAGGGGGTTTCAGACGAGCCCCCTTAGAACGTGGCGACGGGCGGACGCGGTCGTCATTCCTCGACCGCCGTCATCCCGAACTCCTTGCGCCAACCCTGGGGGAGGAGCTCCTCGAGGAGGTCGTCCACCGTGATCACCCCGATCATGACGGCGTGGTCCTCGTCGAGCACCGGCAGCACGGTCAGGTTGAAGTCGCTCATCTTGCGCGCCACGCGGTGCAGGTCCCAGTGCGGGTGCACGTGCGCCAACTGCGGACGCGCCACGCTGACCGCCAGTTCGACGTCGCGGGCCTTCACCAGCGACCCCAGCGAGGCCGAGCCGATCGGCTTGCCCCGCTCGTCGATCACGAAGACCGCGTGCAGGGACTCCGCCGGGACGTTGGAGGCGCGAATGGCCTGGATCGCGTCGGCCACCGTCGCGCGGTCGCCCACCGAGACGAAGTCGGTGTTCATCAGGCCGCCCGCGGTGTCGGCGTTGTAGGAGAGGAGCTGGCGCACCTTGACCTGCTGGGGCGCGGGGAGCCCCTCGAGGATCGGCAGTCGACGGTCCTGGTCGATCTCGCTGATGAGGTCCGCGGCGTT
>JAJZFO010000089.1 GCA_021805305.1 Actinomycetes bacterium
CATCCACCGTGTAGAGCCGCCAAGCGGGGATAGTCGTGTCACACTCTTGTGCGTTGGCGTCTGAACTCTCCCCCGACCGTCTCACCTTGCTGCCGAACCCAAATTCATGGGAACAATTGTGGGAAGGAATTTCCCCATTTATGGGAAACCCTCCTGGTGGGGCTAGTAAGAATCGAACTTACGACCTCGTCATTATCAGTGACGCGCTCTAACCGACTGAGCTATAGCCCCTAGGGCTAACCAATCTACCTCATCGGCCGGGCTCGTCGATCTGGTCGCGCGCTCGCGCACCGTGGGGTGCACCGAGGAAACGGGCAGACTGTAGACATGATTAATCCGCGGTTCGTCTACGTCGCGGTCGCCCTGTCGGTCCTGGGCACGGCGTCCTACGTCATCGACACCCTTCGGGGGACGACCTCACCGCACCGCGTGACCTGGGGGCTCTGGGCCGTCGAGGGCGTCCTCGCCTTCGTGGTCGAGATCCAGCAGCACGTGGGGCTCGCCTCCCTCATGACCCTCGCCCTGGGTCTCATGCCGTTGGTGGTGTTCCTCGCCTCATTCCTGAATCGTCACGCCGTCTGGCGGGTGGACGCTTTGGACGTGGTGTGCGGCGCCATCTCGGTGGTGGGACTGGTGTTCTGGTCACTCGTGCACGAGCCGACGGTGGCGCTGGTGTCCTTCGTAGCGGCCGACTTCGTGGCCGCGCTGCCGACGTATCGCAAGTCGTGGCGGGCCCCCGAGAGCGAGACGCCCCGGGCCTTTGTCCTGGGTGCGGTCAATACGGGCATTACGCTCTTGACACTGAAGAGTCTCACCACCGCGGGGGTCCTGTTCCCAGGAGTCATCATGTTGACCGACACCGTCTTGAGCGTGCTGATCCTGACGCGCCTCGGTCCTCGGTTCACCCAGCGAACGACATCAAAGGAGTCGATAGCGTGAAGAAGGTCGATCGCACGACCGTGGCGCAGCGACGCCTGGAGGGTCGAGGGGGGCGCTTCCTCACCTCGCGGGGAAGCCTGGCGGCGCTGGCCGACCGGCCCGACGGCTACGACGTGGTGGAGCGGCTGACCCGATCACGCGAGGATGAGGTGCCCTCCCTCGCCCCGTTGCGCTGGCGACGGATGCTCGAGAGTCCGCTGTCGTTCTTGCGCGGCGCGGCCCTGGTCATGGCCGAGGACCTGGCGCGAGGACCGTCGGCACCCCTCACGGTGCAGATCTGCGGTGACGCGCATCTCATGAACTTCGGGGTGTTCGCCTCGCCCGAACGGCGTCTCGTCTTCGACCTGACCGACTTCGACGAGACCGACGTGGGTCCCTTCGAGTGGGACGTCAAGCGTCTGGTCACCTCCCTCGTGGTCGCGGGCGACGGCATCGGGTTGCGCCACGGGGCGCAGGAGAAGCTGGCGCGCTCCGTGGCCCGCGAGTACCGCGTGGCGGTACGGCGCTTCGCCGAGGAGACCCGCCTGGACGTCTGGTACTCGTCGCTGACGACCTCGTCGCTGATGCAGGACCTGCGCGGCTCGTTCGCCGACGTGACGCGTCGACGGATCGACGACGTCCTGCACCACCTCCGCGGCACCGACGACCAGCGGGCCTACCAGCGCTTCGTCACGGGTGGAGAGGAGCCCCGCATCGTCGACGACCCGCCGCACTTCACGCACCTCGAGGGCGCCGACGAGACGGGCATCAGCGCCGAGGCGATCCTGGGAGTGGTCGCGAACTACGACGCCACCCTGGCGACCGACCGACAACTCCTGCTGGGTCAGTTCACCCCGGTCGACGTCGCGCGCCACGTGGTGGGCGTGGGCTCGGTCGGCTCGGAATGCTTCGCGGTGCTGCTGTGCGGGCGCGATCACCGCGACACCTTCTTCCTCCAGATCAAGGAGGCGCACGCGTCGGTGATCGCGCGCGCGAGAGAGCGTGATGCCGCGCAGGACCCCGCGGCTCGCGTCGTCCACGGTCAGCGGGTGATGCAGGTGACCCCCGACGCCTTCCTCGGTTGGGGCACGGTCCACGTCGACGAGCGAGAGCGCAGCTTCTACGTGCGCCAGCTCTACGACCACCGCGCCAGCATCGACGTCTCGCGACTCGACGACGCCCTGCTCGAGGCGTACGGTCGGGTGTGCGCCTGGACCTTGGCGCGCGCGCACGCGCGCTCGGGGACCTCGGCGCAGATCGCCGGGTACATCGGCGGTAGTCCTCGCTTCGACGAGGCCATCTCGGACTTCGCCCAGGCCTATCGCGAACGCAACGCGCGCGACTACCGGGCCCTGCACGACGCGGTCGTCCAGGGGCGTATCAACATCGAGGACTGACGTGGTGCCCTTCGATCCGCACCTCGTGTGGATAGCGGCCCTAGTGACGTTGGGCGGCGCCCACGTCTGGTGGGTGCGCGAACATCGACTTCGGTGGCGTGCGCTCTGGGGATGGCTCACCCTGAGCTTGATGGTTCTGTGGCCGGTGGGGGACCTCGCGGCGTCGGTCTCGTTGAGCGTGGCCACCGTGCAACGCCTCGTCATCATGCTGGGCGTCGCGCCACTCTTCGTCAAGAGCCTCTCGACGGCGCGACTGGTGGCCTTGACGCGCCCCACGCTGGCGGACGCCCTCGCGCGTCGACTGGCGCACCCGGCGCTGGCGATGGCCGTCGTGACCATCGTCGGCACGCTCACTCTGTCGACCCCGATCGTCGACGAGGGGGCGCACAACCAGTGGATTCGTGCCGCAACGTTGACCGCCGTCGTGGTCTGCGGCATCGTCCTATGGGTCCCGGCCCTCGGAGTGATGCCCGGCGCGCGGCGACTGTCACCGATCGGTCGTGCGGCGTTCGTGTTCGTGGCCTCCCTCGTCGTGACCAGCCTCTCCTTCGTATGGATATTCGCCCGCCATCCCCTCTACCCGGCCCTGCACGACCAGAAGTCCTTGCTGCACATGACGCCGCTGTTCGACCAGCAGCTCGCCGGCTTCGTCGCCAAGATCGGGAGTTACGCCCCCATGTGGGCGGTGGCGTTCACGATCTTCTCGCGCGCCGACGAGGCCGGCGCCGACGTCGAGGAGTCGCCCCTGCACTGGGCCGACGTGGAACGGCGCCTCCTGCGCGTCGATCGAGCGCGCGCACGCACCGCTCGACGAACTCGACGCCGCTGAGGGGTTCGACCAGGCGACGAGTAGAATCGATCCGACGGGGATGTAGCTCAGTTGGTAGAGCGCGGGCTTTGCAAGCCTGAGGTCGTGGGTTCGAACCCCATCGTCTCCACCACTCGGCCCGGCGTCGCAGAAGTTTTCAGGACGAGCGGCGCGTGCCGCTCTCCTCGACGTTCACTCGTGGCGGTTCTACTTCCGCGGAGAGTCGCGGCGTCACCCGTGGGACACCTCGGCGTTGATGCGACGCCGACACATCTCGGTCCAACCGGCGCACCACAGCGAGAGGACCGCGCTGGCACTGCCGATCCACGACCAGCCGCTCGCGTGCACGTCGAGCAGCACCGCGATGATCACCATCTCGACGCTGATCGTGACGATCAGGCTGAGCGCGTAGGGAGCGTATTCGCGCGCCGCCTGATTGATGCGGGGAGATTCGCCGCGACGGCCGGACCAGAAGACGCGCAACACGGCGCGCTTCTCGTTGAACGAGCAACTCCGGTAGGTCCCCAACGCCACTACCGGCCATCGTATCGACGCGGTGGTAACGACGCCGCCCGCGAGCAGTTACCGTGGCGGGAGTGATATTGACGACGGGTGCGAGGCGGGAGGACGGGCGTGGGCTCTGATCAGGCGGGTCCGATCG
>JAJZFO010000265.1 GCA_021805305.1 Actinomycetes bacterium
CGTAGCGCTTCGTGGTCACCCCCGAGGTCAACTCCTGATCCATGGTGCGTGACGTGAAGGCGGTGGCCAACAACGCGACCGCACCGATCACGATGACCATGAAGGCGCTCAACGAGTCCGCGCGCAGTGAATGGTGCAGCGCCCACTGCGGGCGCGACATCGTGGCGACGCTCAGCCAGATCCCCAGGGCCAGGACGACCGCGCTCGACGCCGCCGTCGCCGCACCGATCCACGGGCGCCAGGGGAACGACGCCGCCAACGCCGCCGTCGCCAGCGAGGTGCCCAGGATCGCGAGGATCAACATCAGTCGTGCAACGCCTTCATCTCGGTGAGTTGGTCACTATCGGAGTGATGGCGCATGGACACCATCAAGAACTGCAGCACCACGACGACGAGCAGCACGTCGAGCGAGGCGCCCAGCTCGACGATGAGCGGGACCCCCGACGTGAGCAGGAAGGTCACGAGGGCGATGCCGTTGTCGACCAGGATGAGTCCCACGATCTTGGAGACCGCGCGCCGGCGCGTGACCAACATGAAGTAGCCCACCAGCACCGTCGCCAGGCCCAGCGGCGCCAGTGCCGTGGCCACGCTCGCGCCCGGGGTCGCGATCCGGGCCCCCACGACGTAGGACAGAACGATCAGGCCGGCGGCGAAGACCAGCGACGCCGGGACGTTCACCAGCGGCCGCGATTCGCGCGAGCGCGGGTCGCCGCGCGCCACGCGGCGCAGCAGCGCCGGGACCACCAGCCCCTTGACCCCGAGCACCAGGACTCCCGTCACGAGGAGGGCGCGATCGTGCTCGTGCAGCGCCAGGGTGATCGCCACCACCGACAAGGCCACGCCCTGCAGGCTCAGCATCGACACGATGGAGCGCACGCGGCGCCGCCACAGGGTCATGACCGCGGTGAGCAACACCGCCCCCGCCGCGAGCTGCAGGCTCCCCACGTAGGTCGCGTTCATCGCGTCACCAGACCCATGACCACCGCCAGCACCGAGAGGACGAATCCCCCCGCCAACAACTCGGGCAGGCGAAAGAGTCGCAGTTTGGCGCTGCGCACCTCAATGAGCACCACCCCCAGGGCCACCGCCGTCGCCTTGAACGCGAGCACGATCGCCCCTGCCACGAGCGAGAGAGCGTCGTGGTGCGTCGAGATGCCCCAGGGGAAGAAGAGATTGGCCACGAGCGAGAACAGCAGACCCAGTCGCATCGCCTCGCCCAGACTCACCAGAGCCAGTTCGGGACCGGCGTACTCGAGCGTCATCGCCTCATGGATCATCGTGAGTTCCAGGTGTGTCGAGGGATTGTCCACGGGGATGCGACCGGTCTCGGCGATGACCACGATCACCAGGGCGCCCAGGGCGAGTAGCCGCGAGGGGCCGAGCACCCAATCGGGGTGCGCCAACGTGGCCCCGACGATGCCGGGCAGGTTCGAGGTCCTCGACTGGATCGAGAGCGCGACGACCGCGACGAGCAGGGCCGGCTCGGCCAAGGCACCGATGGTCATGGCCCGGCTCGCCCCCATGCCACCGAAGGCGGTCGCGGTGTCGAGGCCGCCGAGCGCCGCGGCGGCGGAGCCGGTGAGAAGGAGATAGACAATGACCAAGAGGTCCGCCCCCTCGCTCAGCCACGGCCGCGTGCTCACCAGTGGCGAGATCGCCACCGCCACCGTCGTCGAGGCCACGATGACCATCGGCGCCAACGCCAGCACCACGCTGGCGTGGCGCGCGTGCAGGCGCTCCTTGGCCAGGAGTTTGCGCAGGTCGCGCCAGGGCTGCGTGAGCGGCGCACCGACGCGCCCCTCGCTGCGCGCCTTGACCTTGGCCATCACGCCCACGAGCAGCGGTCCGCCCAGGACGACCAGGGCCACTTGCACGATGGTCGCCGCCGCGGTGTACCACGCCGGGGCGCCCCTCACGAGACCACCAGGGCGACCACCAGGGCCACGAAGCCCAGCGCCAGGTAGCGGTTGATGCTGCCGTTCTGCAGCCGCCGGGCGTGTTGGCCCACTCGTAGTAGCGCGTTGAGGATCGGACGATACCCTCGCGTCTCGACGACGTCGCCCACGCGGTTCTCGTACACGAGCGACTGTTCGTAGTAGCGAGACTCGGCGACGTGGGTGACCTCGATGTCGGCCTGGGGGCGCAACACGTCGGCGAAGACCCTCTGCAAGGGCTCGGCGAAGGACGTGGCGGTGTACTGCATCCGCGGCGTCTGCACGTCGCGACCGCACCCCCACGCCTCGACGCGACGCGCCCGGCGCTGGGCGAGGGTCGCGTTGCCCAGCACCACGAGGACCATGACCGCCACGAGGCCCCCGAGCACCGCGACGGGTTCGATCGCGCCGCGTAGTTGCGCGAGCACGAGGCCGGTGCCCCGCGACAGTGGTGAGCCCGCGTCACTCGCCAGACCCACCGAGGTGGCGCGCTGCAACGCCGCCACCAGCAGACCCGGTAGCAGCCCGATGCCCACTCCCACCGCGCTCAGCCAGATCATGGCCACTCGCATCGACACCGCGACCTCGCTCGCCGACGCCGCGCCCGCGCTGCGGGCGCGACCGAGGAATCCGACGCCGATCACCTTCACGAAGGCCACCGCCGTGAGACCTCCGGTGAGGGCCAGGGCGACCACGCCGAGCAGCATGACGATCACCGTCGGCGTGGAGGTGGCGTCGAGGCCGTGCAAGAGACCCTGCAACAAGAGCCATTCACTCGAGAACCCGCTCAAGGCGGGTACGGCCATGATGGAGCCCGCACCCAGAACCGCCACGACCGTGGTGACGGGCATCGCGTGGATCAGTCCCCCCAGCAGGTCGAGGTCGCGTGTGCCGGCGGCGCTCTCGACCGCCCCGGCGGCCAAGAAGAGGGCTCCCTTGAAGCCGGCGTGGGCCAGGATCAACAACAGCGCCGCCATCATGGCCACGCGCGCGACCTGCGGTTGCCCATCGTCGAGGAGCGCCCCCGCCGCACCCACCGCGATGAGCACGAGACCCACGACGTCGATCGTCGAATACGCGAGGAGTCGCTTGAGGTCGGTGCTGGTGGTGGCGTGCAGACTCCCGTAGAACGCCGACGCCACCCCGAGCAGGGCCACCACCACCCACCACCAGACGCTCCCGGCGTGTAACACGTCCATGCCGACGCGCACGATGCCGTAGACGCCCAGGGCGACCATGGAGCTCGACATCAACGCCGACACCGGACTGGGTGCGGCCGGGTGGGCCTTGGGTAACCAGACGTGCAGGGGGACCGCGCCCGCCTTGGACGCGAAGCCCACCAGGACGAGGAGGAACGCGAACCCCCGGGCCGCCGGCGACATGGTGGTCGCCTGGACGCTCATCTGACTGAACTCCTGTCCCCCGCCCGCGGCGATCACGAGCAGGCCCAGGAGGATCGACGCCGCGCCGACGTGGGTCATCACCGCGTACCAGACCCCCGCGCTGCGCGCGTCGGCGCGGCTCGAGTGATTCGTCAGCACCAGCATCAAGGAACTCAGGGCCATCAACTCCCAAAAGAACATGAAGGTCATGACGCTCGAGGCGGCCGGGACCGCCATCAGTGACATCAAGAACACCATGAACATCGACAGCGCGCCTCGTGACGCCAGCGCCCCGTGGGCGTACCCGATCAGGTAGATACACGACGCGACGCCCACCAGCGCACTGATGAGCACGAACCAGGCCCCCAGGGGGTCGAGGGACAACGACAGGCCCGCAAAGGGCAACAGGCCGCCGGCGTGCAGCGTCGCGCCCGC
>JAJZFO010000122.1 GCA_021805305.1 Actinomycetes bacterium
CACGACGCGACCCATCGCGGGTACGCGTCCCCGGGGCGCGACCGACGCGCAGGACACCGCGCTGGAGACCGAGATTCTCCGCGACGACAAGGAGATCGCCGAGCACGTCATGCTGGTCGACCTGGGGCGCAACGACGTGGGTCGGGTCTCGGTGCCCGGCACCGTCCGGGTCGAACGGCTGGCCCAGGTTGAACGCTTCAGCCACCTGATGCACCTGGTCTCACAGGTCACGGGTCGCCTGCGCGAGGGACTCGACGCCTTCGACGCCTTCGACGCCCTGTTTCCCGCGGGCACGCTAAGCGGCGCTCCCAAGGTCCGCGCCATGCAGATCATCGATGAATTCGAGCCCGTACGACGCGGTCCCTACGGGGGCGCCCTCGGTTACTTCTCGCTGCGCGGCGACGCGGACTTCGCCATCACTATCCGCACCGTGGCCCTGCGACACTCGCGAGCGACCGTGCAGGCCGGTGGCGGCATCGTCGCGGATTCGACACCGGAGTTCGAATACCAGGAGTGCCTCTCGAAGGCTTCGGCCCCGTTGTTGGCGCTCGAGATCGTCGACCCCTACGCGCGCCACGCTGCGGTGGTCGCCGCGTCGTGAGGCGACCACGACCAGAGTCCACCCCGTGGTGAGGCGTCGTGGGTAGTACGCGGCGCGTCATCCTCAGCGCGTTCGAAATCAACTTTCGTTCCCTGGCACCGGTGATCGGACTCATCACCGCCCTGCCGGTCTTCGCCGTCTTCGCCCTGGGACTGTCCCTGCACAATCCGCTCGCCGCCCTCTCCCTGGCGGTCGGCGCGAATCTGGTCGCCATCGTCTCGCTCGTCGGCGCACCGAAATTGCCCCTGCGACTCGCCGTGCTCGACGCACTCGGACTCGGTGTCTCGGTCTTTGTCGGCACCCTGACCAGTGCCGAGCCCTGGCTGCACACCGCGCTCCTGGTCCCGCTCTGCTTCGCGGCCGGCATGGCCGTGATCTACGGCCAGACGCAGGCCGTCCTGGGCTCGCAGGCGCTCGTCGCGTACGTGGTGCTGGGCCGGTTCGGCGGTTCGGCGGTGCAGGCCCTGCATCTCGGCCTCCTGGTCTGTGCCGGAGCCCTGGTCGAGATCGTCGCCCTCGTCGTCTTGCGGCTCCCCCCCACCCTGCGGTTCCAACGCGCCTCGGTGGCCCACGCCCTGGCCAGCTTGGCCGCCTACGCCACCAGTCCCGCGGAACGGTCCGCCTTCGGCGTCCTCGCCGACATCGACGAAGCGCAGCGAGTTCTCTCGCCCGCCTCGCTCTTTGGGCGCACCGACGACCGTGACCTTCGCGCCATCGTGGTGCAAGCGCGCCGCGCACGACTCGACTTCACCACCGTCGCGGGTCTGCGCGCCCGCCTCGCCACGGTGGATCCCTCCTTCCTCGACGACGTGCAACGCGCGTTGCTCGCACTCGCCGAAGGCGTCACGCGGTTGTCCTCGCTGGTGCGTCGTCCCGGTCACCCCACGGCGTGGCGTGAACCCGCCGATCACGTCACGGCGGTCATCGACGACCTGCAACGGCGCCTCGACGAAGGGGGCGTGGCCGATGACACGCGGACGTTGATGGCGCTCATCCTGGCGCACCTCGACGCCCTGGCCGGACAGCTTCGTTCGATGGGCCACCTCGCGGAGCGCGAGAGTACGACATCCCAGCACGGGGCGTGGCGCCTCGATGTTCGTTGGGGCGGGCTCGAGTCGTCGCGGTGGCGTGGTCACGTGGAACTGCTGCGTGACAACCTGCAGCGAGACGCCATCGCGTTCCGTCACGCCGTGCGCTTGACGTTCGCCGTCTTAATCGCCACGGGGCTCAGTCACTGGTGGCAACTGCCGCGCGGCTACTGGGTCCCCTTCGCGGTCGCGCTCATCCTCAAACCAGACTACGGCACCCTGGTGCTGCGCGGCACGGGACGGATTGCGGGCACCATGCTCGGCGCGTCGCTGGCGGCGGTCCTGGTCAGCGAGCTACGGCCCTCGTACGCGCTGACCGCACTCCTCGTGGGCGTGGTGGCGGCCCTGGCCTATACGACGTGGCCCGCCAACTTCTCGGTGTCGATCGGTCTGGTGACGGCCCTGGTATTGATCATGCTCTCGGTCACGACGACCGATTCGGTCGGCACGGCGCTCGACCGACTCCTCGACGTCACCCTGGGCGCCGCTATCGCGACGCTGGCCTACCTCGTGTGGCCGTCCTCACCGGCCCACGACGTACGACAGAGCGAGGCCGCGATGTTCGCCGCTCTCGCGCGCTACGTCGACGGGGTCGTCGCTTACGCCTTCGCCCAAGCACCCGACGTCCAGGGCATTTCCCAATCGTCGCGGACCGCGCACTTCCGATTCGCCACCGCCGAAGCGGCGGTGCGGCGCCTCCTCGAAGAACCCGCCGCCACCCGGGGCGATCCGCACGTCGAACGCGGCCTGCTCTCGAGTGGACTGCGAATTCTGCGCGCCGCGCACGCGCTTCGCTTCGAGGCCGAACGGGGGGCGGTCATCGCCTCGACACCTCCTCTCGAGCACCTGCGATTCGCCCTGGTCAGTGCCCTGACGCAACTGGGGGGCGAGGACGTGGCGTCGACCTCGACGCCACGCGCGGCGTATCGAAGTGCCCTCGCCGATTTGACCGCGACCACCAGCCCGGCGTCGATCGCGCTCAACCTCGACGAAATAGTGAACGCGATCAATACCGCATCACACCTGATCACCGTGTAACGCCGCGCGACGACGTCGCGCGCGGTCGCCTCGTCGACCACCCTGATCGCGCGGCCCCGGGTCCGTGGTAATAATGGCCATAGGGGGTCCGTCAGGGATTCTCTCGAAACGGGAGAAGGCGCGTGGAACACCACGGGGAACGTACGCAGTGGCGCGAAGCGTACGAGCGAAGTAGCGCCGCCCACTCGCGCGCCGCGACGCAGTCCGGACTCGAGGTGGACCCGGTCTACGGGGTGGACAACGGTGAGTTCCCCGGCGTGTTCCCCTACACCCGCGGGATCCACCCCGCGATGTACCGTAGTCGGCTGTGGACCATGCGGATGTTCGCGGGCTTCGGCACGGCCCCGCAAACCAACGAACGCTTCCGCCAGATCATCGACGCGGGCGGCACCGGACTCTCCACCGCCTACGACATGCCGACCTTGTTGGGCATCGACTCCGACGACGAACGCGCGTTAGGCGAAGTGGGGCGCTGCGGGGTGGCGATCGACACCATCGACGACGTCGCCGACCTCTACGACGGCATCGATCTCGGCGCCGTCACCACCTCGATGACCATCAACGCCCCGGCGGCGGTGATCTTCGCCATGTTCGTCGCCAACGCCGAGGACCACGGCGTCCGCCGCGAAGCCCTCGGCGGCACCCTGCAGAACGACATCTTGAAGGAGTACCAAGCGCAACACGAGTACGTCTTCCCGCCGCGTCCGTCGTTGCGCCTCGTGCGCGACACGATGGAGTTCGCGACGCGCGACATGCCTCGCTGGCACCCCCTCTCCGTCTCGGGTTACCATATCCGTGAGGCGGGTTCGACCGCCGCCCAAGAGGTGGCCTTCACCCTGGCCAACGGGTTCGCCTACGTGGAGTTAGCGCGCCACGCGGGCCTCGCCACCGACCAATTCGCCCCCCAGTTGTCCTTCTTCTTCAACGCCCACATCGACTTCTTCGAGGAAATCGCCAAGTACCGCAGTGCCCGTCGTCTCTGGGCCACTTGGATGCGTGACGTGTACGGAGCGCTAG